>JAHACE010000064.1 GCA_018376005.1 Atopobium sp.
GACGCTCTTGGAGCTTAGCGTTTCTGCAAGTGAGCTGCAGGATCAGGCAGTTGACGTGCTTCGCGGTCTGCCTAAGTCTGGTATCGCTTCATGGGAGAAGCTGCCCGCCGCAGAAAAGCAGCTGTCCATAAACCCTGTTGACGTGGTCATGAACGAGGCTCCTGTCTCCGATTGGAATGCGCTTAGCACCACCTATCTGAGCGACGCGCCCTCGTTGCAGGCAGCGCAAGCTTGCCTTTCCGCAGCGTACGTCTACAGAAAGAACGAGCAGCAGCTCATGCATACTGACGCTGACTTTTCGCTTCCCGTTCCAGGTGCCGCGCCTCTGCTCTTTGATCCCGAGTGCGGATTTGATGACGACTCGCCTCTGGTGCAAAACGCCCTGCGAGCAGCAAAACATGGATGGCGCATGGCCGTTGAGCTCTACAATCCATCCAGGCACTGCGTCTACCTTGCGCTTCCTACCTCTGATGGCGAGAAACCCCTTGCGCTGGTATTTGATGCATCAGCAGAGGGCCCTTATCACGTTGTTGCAACACTGACTGTTGAAGAGGCATACCCCCTCGCACGTATCTTCTCTGATGGTCTACCTGCATGGATTATGCCACAGTAGTTCCAGCTCACAGGTAAGCTCTCTTCGCAGAACAGCTCACATAACTGGTCACCAAAAAAGCCGCGTCGTGTGGACGCGGCTTTTCTTGTAGTTGGATTTCTCGACGGCGGGTACACCGGGTTTCTTGCCAAGTGCACCGGGTTTCTCGCCAGTGGGCAGATTACCGGACACCTAACTTAATCGTGCCATGGTTCAACAGGCCATTCGTTGCCCGTAAGACTCCAGTCTTTCATGTCATTAGCATTGCCATTGATGACAAACTCCCTGACAAAGATGTCTCGCTTGCCATTTGAAATGGTCTCAATGTAGTAGCGAGGACGAACATCTCCCTCGTGGACCTCATCAAGAGGTGTGGTGTAGTTGGATAGTGTCTGCTGGTCAACACCCATGTCCTTCAGGGTCTGGGCCAAAATGTCATAGTGCCAGACGGGTGCGTCAGAAATCTGCATAGGCTGAGCAGCTTCTTCAGCAGTTTGACCTGCAGGCTTGTACATGATGACTGGAGCGGAAGGTGTCTGAATATCGCCGCCCGTCAAGTACCAATCACCATGGTCAGCGGTAATGATGAAAGACGTATTCTCATACACTCCCAAACGCTTGAGCTCAGCGATGTAGGCTTCAACAATTCTGTAAGCCGCGATGGTTTGCTCGTCAACGTTTTGCTTGCTTGGATCTTCAGTGCGCTCAACGTTGCGATCAAGCGTGTAAGGTGGATGCGAGCCAAACAGATGAATGAAACGGAATGAACCGTTCTGACCAGTATTGTCAATCGAGAGTCCGTAGTGTTGAAGCTCCTGGTAATACTTGAGGTCATCCTCTGTGTATGGCTGTGAAGAGAGATCAACTTCGTCCATGTTGACTGACTTGCGCATGCGCATATTAAGATCCTCGGTATAATACCAGAATCGAGGCTTAAACACCCAAGGCATGTCCCTGCAGAACGCCGTCTTATAGAGAATGCGCAGTGCACCAAAAACATCCAGCTGATTATCAAGTCCCCTACCAACAGGTGGATGGTAGTTAACGGAATATTTCTGAGCTGTTCCTCTATAACGGTTGTAATTGAGCTGGTCGGTGTACAGACCTGCCTCAAATCCAGCATTCTGGATATCCCTGAGATACTGATCACTCTGTGCCCAGTTATAAACAAAATCGTTGAAATTCTCGCCAGGCTGAGGACGTGTTCCAAAAAGCAGCGATGGCACACCATATCGAGTAGGAATCATAGAACCTACAGAGTTTCTATACCACGTAAATCCTGTTAAACCGGCAAATGTCTCTGGACGTTCATCGTAGAGTCTCTGAACAAAGGCGGTGTCGGTAGTATCAAGGACAAACACCACGACGTTCTTCTTGGAGGAAACGTTGTAGAGACCCTCGCGCGTTGCGATAACCTGCTGGTTTTCGGCATGAGCATCTATCGACGCTGCGATTGCAGGACCCCAGAGACTTGCAACGCCCACTGTCTGGACAATGATAAGAGCGGTTGCGGTTACTAGAAGACCTGTTCTAAGCTGACGTGCTTTTAGGAGCGAGAAGGCCACTGCAGCTGCAATGATTGCCAGCCAGATGAGGCCAGAGACAATCATTTGGGTTGTGAAGTCTGACCAAATAACCTCGTGACCATCTGCAAGTGGCATACCACCGTTCAAGAATACTGCCTGAACGTATGACGCCACACCGACGGCGCCTACAAATGCAACGGCAACGTTAAACACACGCTTACGCAGGAGTGATAAAAGCACTGTAAGAATGATCGTAAGGATAAGACCTGCAATAATAACGGGACCTGCAACATCGTTGAGGTTGAAAGAAAGGTCTCGCGCATTGCTTGCCACCAGCTCAAGTGGGGCTACGACCAAGATAGTAAAGACAGTAAAGAAAGAGACAAGAAATGCGACACCAATACGACCCTTAGGTTTGAGGGTTCCCTCTTTTTGTTCCTTGAGACGAACAGCTTCTGCTGCAAGGATTTCTTTCATCTGAGTATTTGCAGCTTCTGCACCTTTGGCGTCAACCTTGTGAACTTTGCCTTCGACAATCTTATTGGCGTTCTCATCAATCTTAAGCAGACGGAAGAGCACCTTACGAGAGCGCCTAAACGCAACGCCAAGGACCGCAGAGAGTGCAACTACAACTGCTGCCAGCGCCTGGATGGTGTAGGTCATGACAGATGGGTCAACGTAAGCCTGCGCTGTTGCAGGCAGAAGAGCCCACCATACAAATGTCAGTACTGCGACAAAAAACGCTCCATGAAGGAAGGACGCGCTGCTTTGAATAGCGGCGCTGCAAGAGTTTCTCATGGTAGAAGTTGTTGTTTTAGTCACGAGAAACACCGTCCTCATCAGTTGTCTTTGTGGCGTCTTTAGTGGAGCTGACGGCGTCGCTTTTCTCGGCGTCGTCTGCAGCGTCCGCAGCAGCGTTCTTCTTGGTAGTAGCGTCGTCTGCAACCTCAGAAGCCTCCTCCTGGTGCGCCAAAACGCGCTCAAGGATGAACTTACCTGCGGCTTCTCCACCATGACCGAGATTGAAAATCATGTTATTGCGAATCTCTTCAATCTTGTGCGACCAGCTATCGGTCTCTTCCAACATCTGCGCAACCGCGTCGCCCAAGCCCGAGAGGTCTTTAGGATCAAAGCTGCGGCCAATCTCATTCCTGAGCGTAATGTCACATGGATCCGAATGAATCTTGCTCCAGTCGGGGTTATTCTCCTTCATCGCGGTATCAATGAAGACCGACGGCTTGAGCGTGGTAAATGAGAACTCCTCAGCAACACTCGACCAGTCAGTAAACAGCAGATCAGCCGAGAGAACCGAAGTGTTGGAGCTGAAGTCAGTCTCAAAGGAGAGCTCCTCTGGGTCCGCGTCAGCGTAGCGAGCAAGAATCTCCTCCATGCGGGCAGGATAGCGCTTCAAATACTCTGGGTGTGGGCGGACCACAATGCGCCAGCCGCGGCCCATGAGCTGCTCAAGCAGGCCGTCAAGGCAGCTGTCCATCAAGTTGTCATACTGCCACGAAGGACCAATCAGCAACAGGGGTTTCTCGCCAGGTTTGCGCTGGCCCAGATTCTGCTTCTGGTAGTTTTTGATTGACCTATCGAGAAGATCGTAGCCAATAGCAGGCTTTCTCTTGGATGGCGTACCGTAGTACTTCTCGACCAGCTCAAGATCGTGCTGCTGGTGAGGGCCAACGCAGAGGACGTCGTCGTAGTAGGTGTACTCGTTGCGCGTTGAGGTGACCGTCATGGAGGTCATATGGTGGCACATATACATGTATTCAGCGTCTTTGCGCACGTAGGAGCGCTTCATGTAGGAGCTCTCCAGGTCGCCGAGGGAAGTTACCACAACATCAGCGTCGAGCTTCATGAAAAGCGTGATAAGGGATTCGGAGTAAAAGACCAGGTGCTTGCCGATGGTGTCAAAGAAGCGCTTGTAGTCCTCTTTTTCGCGAGCGGCATGAGGATCGCGCTGGAACCACTTGTGAGTGGACTTGGTTGCTGCGTCCATTGCCTCAAACTCGTCGCGAGCAGCATTGAGATCGTCGTAATCAACCTGCTTACGAGGGTCGATGATGATGTTGCAGACAATTTGGACCAGGATTGAGAGAAGGTTTGAGCAAACCCAATAGAATGCCATGCCACAGACAACGTAGACTGCAAGTACCAGCGACATTGCAATAGAAAGGCCGTTTGTGGTGTTCTTCTCTGCACGAGACTGCTCGCGCTGAAGCGGATTCAGCTTGTTGGAAGCAAGACCAAGAGCAACCGAGGACAAAGCTGCTGCGAGAGGCATAATCCAGGTGATACCACCGTCGATGATTGGGGTCATGCCCAAAAACTCTGTGCCAGGCGCGCCGGAATCAGTGATGCCATGGATGACGTCTACCAGGCCAAACAGAATGACTACCTGGATTGCCAGAGGAATAAGACTCAATAGCGGGTGATAACCTGCCTTTTTGTTGAGCTCGTTGGAGCGCTCCTCGATGGTCTCCCTGTCGCCGAAGTAGCGAGTCTTCAAACGGAAGGTCTCGGGCATAAGACGCACCATAACAATAGAATTTTGTTGTGTCCAAAGTGCCAGAGGCATCAGGATGATTTTAGTTGCAAGAGTAAAAAGAAAGATTGCCGCCCACCAACTGCCGGTCAAGTCGTATGCGGGCTGAACGATAAGTGAAAAAACGTGTGCAAGCTGCTCCATATACAAACCTTCTACGAGAAAACTCAACAGAAGCCAATAAAACCTAAACCTAAAACCTAAAACCTGCAAAACCAATGGAATTCATGGCAAACTAAAAGAAAGCTACGACATCTCAATGAAGTTTGCAGTATCTAAAGTTAACCTAAAGAAACCATTTGTGCATAACTAATTCATGGTATCAAAAAACGCTATTTATCGGCAGTTTAAAGCGAATAATCAAAATGTAAAATCTTTAATTTGAATGGATAAAATTTATTCATAAATTGTTCTTTTTAAAATCATTCTATAAAAGTTACGTAGGCAATTGTCTTTCTCGTTAATCAAAAATTAACCCCTGAAATGGCATTTTATTTGATTTTGGGGTTGCAATCGCGGTTCTGCTGGCTAAAATACTCTCCATGTTATTTTTAATATTCGGCGCATTAGAGCGCTTTTGAAATGAGGAGATTCTATGCAGGCTAATCTGCAGGAGCTAAAAGAGACCTATTCGCGGCAGACGTATAGTGTGTTTTCGATCAACCGCCAACAGAAGATTGCTGACTCCCAAGTTACCTTTTCGCTTGCTCATTCTGTTTTCATCATTCCTGTTTTTGGAGCTGCCGAGATTACTATTGGTGGAAATGAATTTGTCTGCGAAGGAACTACGGTTGTACATGTTCCTGCAGGTCAGACAGTAACGTATCGAACCCTTTACGGACGCTCGTTTGACCATGTAAACATCTACTATGATGGCATTCAGGGCGATGTCACCAGCCCAATCTTCAATGCCTATGCATTTGATCCTCAAGGATTCGACCGCATTCTTGATAAGGTGCTTGACCTGGAAAAACTTAACACCACCCCATCGCTGGACAATCGTGTTGCTCAGATTGTCAATGGCACCGAGCTCATCAAGTCTATGTTCCTACTCACCAACAGCCAAAAGGTTCAGGAGAGCATGGCTGAGGCTCGCACGTACATTGAGCTCCACTTTGCAGATCCAATTACCATCCCTGGCCTGGCTAAACGTTGCGGAATGAGCACTCAACGTTTCTCCAACAATTTTGTCCAAACATTTGGCGTTCGCCCAATGACATTCATTGTCCTGATTAAGTAACTTCTGCTTCGGGTTGTTTGCAGAAATCACTTGTAACAAAACCTGGTCGTAATTTTTATCACAAAGTTAAGGGTCAGAACGTTCCGTTCTGACCCTTTTTTGCATAATCGAGTCATAAAATGCATTCCTGTGAATACGTAATTTTTGTACTCAAAATTATGTGCCGAAAAAGGTAAAAAACCTGTTTAGTTGGAAATGAAAAATGAAAATTAGCCGATTTATCTCCAACTAAGACGATTTTTTACCGCACCAAAAACTTTTATCTGGGGAAACACTGTATGCAGAAAAATGAAACTTCCAACTAAACGCATTTTTTACCACTTAGAGACTTATTTGAGTGGTTCGCGAAGAATCTGAGGCATCCGCTGCCCACTTATAAGCCATCTATCAGCATACTTCGAGCATCTCTGCACGAAACCAACGGCACGCAAGCCACAAAAAAATCCCAGAACCCGAAGGTACTGGGATTTTGCACTTGAAACTTTAAGAGCGATTAAGCAGCCTCAACAACTTCCTTGGAAGCGTTGTCTTTCTTAGCAAAGTGCTCAGCAACGTAACCAGTGATCAAAGGAGTCAGGATTGCAGTAACGATAACTGCAGCTGCTACCTGTGCGTTTGCTGTTGCAAGAGCAGCTCCGCCATACAGAGCTGGGTTAGCCTCTGCCATAGCAGCAGGTGTAAGTGCATTTGCACCTGCGCAGGAAGAAATAGCAACACCAGCAATACCAGTTCCGCCAGTTGCGCGATCAACAAAGTAGTTGATAAAGCCACCGCAAACGGAGCAGATAACGCCAAGCAGAATACCTGCAGGACCAGCCATGATGAGGGAATCAAACTTCATAGTGGTTCCCATAGCAAAGAAGGTCATGACAATAATTGCTGGCAGAGCGCTTGTGAGCATCTTCTTCATGGATGGGAAGAAGTTGCCAAGCAGAATACCAATAATAATTGGCAGAACTGCGCCAAGCAAAGACCAGTTGATTGGCGACTGGCCAGTTGCACCTAGAGCAAGCATGGTAACTGGAGGGCCAACAACCAGCGTAGTAATTGCAACTGCACCCTGCTCATACTCGTTACCGTAGTCGGCCATCAGACCTGCGTACATGGAGTTGTTTGCACCAGAGCAAGCAGCAAGGATAACCATAGAAGAAAGACCAAGCAGGTTGTCGTTCAGGAAGAACAGAACAGCAAGACCAAGAGCAACGCAGAATACAACCTTAGAAATGATGATGATAGCGCCACGAAGAGCAGCCTTTGGTGCACTCTTAAACGAAATAGTTGCACCAACACACAACATGAAAGCACCAACCAGAGCAGCAGTATTTGTAGCCATCAACAATCACCTAATCCATTACGATGCCGCCGTCGCAGTCGCCAACCTCACCGTTGACAAAGCTAGCAGCGTCGGAAGCAAAGAACAGTACCATCTGTGCAGGCTCAGATGCCTGTGCAGGACGGCCGAGAGGAATAATGCCTACGACCTTCTTGTACTTCTCCTCATCGTTGGAGAGTGCAGTGGTCATATCTGTAATGGTGAAGGATGGGCAAACAGCGTTACAAGAAATGCCGTACTTGCCGCCCTCTTTAGCGATAGCCTTGGTAAAGCCGTTCATACCAGCCTTAGAAGATGCGTAAGCAACAGTACCAAGGAGGCCGCCGCCAATCTTGCCTGCAACGGAAGAAACGTTGACAATGCGAGCGCCACCACGATCAATGAAGTGCTGCCAGAGAGCGTGAGTTACGTTGTAGGTACCGGTGAGGTTGGTGTTGATAGTGTTGTTCCACTCTTTGTCGTCAACCTCGGTGAAAGGAACGGAGCTGATGCGACCAGCGCAGTTGATAAGAACGTTGACGTCGCCGCACTCCTCAAGAATCTGAGCAACGGTCTTCTTGACGCCCTCGGCATCTGCAATGTCCATTGTGTAGAAGAAGTTACCCTCGCCGAGCTCCTCGACAAACTTGCGGCCAGTGTCCTCGTGACGAGAGCAAACGATTACATGTCCACCTCCAGCAACAATACCCTTGGAGATCTCAGCGCCAATACCAGCGCTTCCGCCTGTAACCAGAACCAGCTTACCTGTAAAATCGAATGCCATGCTCTCTCCTTTTTTAACGAGCACAAACCATTAGGAAACAAAATAAATTCTAGCCATATTCACATAATTTGCTATAGAAAAATTATTTTTGTTTCACAAATCCTATGGTAAATAAGCCAAAGGAAAATAATTTGCTTAAAATGCGACATAAATGACACATTAAATTTCATGTTCAATCTTTTGGACATTTGTCTGCAAATCTAACCATTTTTCTTTCCTCGTAAATTTCAAAAGTTAGACAAAGATAACTTTTAGGAATACAATAGGGAGAGAAACCAGTTGAGCTCGTAGCTCCAAACTCCTAACTCTTGGCTTCACGCTATCAGTTTCTTGCTTTCAGCCCCGCAGCTACTTGCTCTCATATCTTTTAAGGAAGTCACTATGAAACATCACTGCACGCATATCTCGGCAGTCGCAAACCCGCAATCGCGCCTCACCTGCAACCCTCTCCTATCCCGCAGGTCAGTGCTCACCTTGCTCGGCGCAAGCTCCGCGGCAGCAATCGCTTCTCTCGCCGCATGTAGTCCACGCGATTCTGCAGCCAGCTCAAGCTCCGCGCAAAACCAGAACTCTTCGGCTCCCCTCGTCTTGACCACCTTCACCGTGATCCAGGACATGGCTTCTCGCGTTGCGGGCGAGTTCTGCCAGGTAGAATCCATCACCAAGGCTGGTGCCGAAATCCACGACTACGAGCCCACGCCCGACGACCTCAAGCGCGCGCAAAAAGCCCAGCTCATCCTCAACAACGGACTGGGGCTTGAGCGCTGGTTTGAACGCTTTGTTGCCGACTCGCAAGCACAGCGCGCTGACCTCAGCGAAGGCATCACCGCCATCCCCATCGC
>JAHACE010000065.1 GCA_018376005.1 Atopobium sp.
GGTCCAGTTCCAGCCAGGCCAGGATTTCCAGGCCCACTACCACAACATCATGGAGGAGAACTTCCACATCCTCCAGGGTAAGATTGACATTGTGGTTGATGGCGAGGTCCACACCCTCTCGGCTGGCGACTTCATCCACATTGAGCCCGGCGAGGTCCACTACGTCAACAACCCTTACGACGAGCCAATCGTCATGGTCTCAACCCTTGCTCCTTTCCAGGAGGTCGACAAGGTTGAGGTAGAGAACCCTACCTACTAAGATCAACATCTGGCGAGAAACTCAGCGCTTGACGAGAAGATCGTTCAAGTGCAACGTTCTTCTCGCCAGCGTAAACGCGAAGAGGGTTGTCTGGTGGCAGCCCTCTTTTTTATGGAGCTACAACGTTGGCATATTTCTTGATGCCAAGACAATCAGCATAATTAGCTCACACAATTTTGACCCAAACCTTATTTCTTCAAAAACTAAGGGAATCATCGAGTTACCTCGTAAAACTACTTTGTAAGTTAGTCCCTCATCCACTTCTAGGCCCTGTCTATGATTAACAGCAGATATTCTCTCCTGTTCCTCTTCTAACATTCCATCAATGATTGGACCTGTTAGTTCGTTAATCTTGTTGATAATTTTCTGACACTCAGACGCTGCAATCTTTAGCTTTCTAGATTCAATTTTTTGCGTTTCTAAATACGAATTCTCAATGACCTTAAAGACATTTTGTTCATCTTTAGAAAACGAATATTTCAGAAGTATAAACGGTCCCATACCTTCTCTAAATTTCGATAAGTAGACTTCATGGACTACAAGCTTTCTTGTAGCTACATCAAGAAATAGATACTCTTTCATGCTAAAACTGCGACCATAAATGAGCACTTGGGTATACATCGTCATTTGAACCTTCCATACAAAAACCCACTTGATAGGAAGTATTCCTTACCAAGTGGGTAGTATGTGTCCATTAAACTGGACAGAACTTGGAGGATTACTTACTGCAGGCTAAACGTCTGAGCAGCAATCTTGTCCTTACCAATAAGCGGATACACCTCTACCTCAACATCGGACGAGCTAATGAGCGAGTACGCCTGCTCGACATCAAGGCTGGTGCCAGTCTTAATCTTTTTCGAAGTGCTTTCCCAATCAACATCACTGGAAACCGCAATCTCAAGCTGCTGTCCATCCTGGTATGCTTCGACACGCACCGAGCCTATAAATGCAGCAGTCTCATCAGAGTTGTTTGTGAAGTTAAACGTGATTTTTGCTGCTGGATTGCCGCTGTAATCAGTAATCTGTGTGAGCGTGCCAATGGTTACCTCATACTTTTCTGGCTGCTTCTCCTCTGACTTCTTTGGCTCATCCTTCTGCGCATCAGAGGTAGACGTAGACGTGGTGTTGCTGTTACCACAACCCGCCAATCCAAGGGCGAACAAACTAGAAGCACCTGCATAAATGAACTCGCGACGTGTTAAAGACATAATTCCTCCTATGTTTGATGTGTCTTTTGCCTGTTAAACGCCTTTTTGAACAAGAACACTTACTACAGTGCAGATAGTAGACATTGGAATTCAGTCATGTGTCCACCACAGTGGACAGTTGTCCTGGTCGTGTGACGTCTTGTGGATTTTCCGGGGTCGATTGATCCAAAACCCGGGTAATTATGTGTCTACCCGATCCAAAAGAGGGGTAATTATGCGCCGAAAGGCACATAATTAGGTGGGTTTTGGATCAAAATCGAGTTTCTCGACACGTAATTAGTGCACTTTTGGATTAATCGAGGTACAAAAATCTACATTCACCAGTACAACACGCATAATTGCATCAGTCTTGGATCGAGCGCGCCCACAAAAAATGCCGCCGGAAACCCGACGGCATTTCAGAACATAGGGAAAGAAAGAAAGAAAGAAACACAACGTTTAGCTGGTCGTTTGCCAAGGACCTAGCTATTTTCAAAGGCCAAGCTTACTGGCGCCCGGAAGGTAACCAGTCAACTGTCAAATTTACTTGTTGGACTGCTTAATCATCCAAATAGTCTTGGAAAGAAGAGCGATGTGCTCGTCCATTGCTGCGGAAACAAGGAAGTTGTCCTCAGCATCTGCGTCCTTCTTGATCTCTGCTGCGAATGCACGAATTGCCTCGTAGTCAGCAAGAATTGCCTGGTAAATCTCCTGTGGATTCTTGAAGCCCTCAGCAGCCTCGGAAAGAGTTGCGTTCTTGAGGAAGGAATCCATGGAGCCCAGTGGAGAGCCGTCGTTCATTAGAATGAGCTCGGCAACCTCGTCAAGCTGGTCATACATTGCACCGTAAACCTCGTCGAGATCAGTGTGAACGTTGTAGAAAGAAGGGCCGCTGACATACCAATGGAAATTGTGAATCTTATGGGCCTCAACAGCGTAGTTGGCGAGAAGAACATTGAGCTTATCGTTTAGCATAGTTAAAACCTTTCTATCTGATTCCTACTAAATAGGAATGATTACTATTTAATACTTATATTCCCCTCTCTGAGAGAGGTATACAAACTTTCTATAAATTTTTGAGATGCAATGCTTGAAGTCGCAAGCCCACAATAACCTGCATGATTTTTGCTAGTGCAGTCGACCTGCACTCGTCTTTTTGACAAAACGGTTAAATCACACGGGTTTCTCGCCAAAGGGTTGTGGAAAGAAGGCAAAATCAGCGCAATCAAATTTTTAGCGTTCTTTTGCAAGGAGCCGCATGACTAAGATTCCCGAGGGCTACCGTTCAAGCCTTTCGCTTTACGATACTCAGAAAGCAATTGAGCAGGTCAAGAACGTGTTTCTGACCAAGCTGTGCGCTGCGCTGAAGCTGTCGCGCGTCACCGCTCCGCTGATTGTTGACCCGCTTACCGGCATGAATGACAACCTCAATGGCGTCGAGCATCCGGTTGCTTTTGACCTGCCAAACGTAGGCAAGAACGCCGAGGTAGTTCAGTCGCTTGCAAAATGGAAGCGCTATGCACTCTGGCGCTACAACTTTGCCGTCGGTCGCGGTCTGGTCTGCGATATGAACGCTATCCGTCGCGACGAACAGCCCGATAACCTGCACTCCATTTACGTGGACCAGTGGGACTGGGAACGCATCATCACGCAGGATGAGCGCAATACCGATACGCTGGAAGACGCCGTCTGCCGCATTGTCGAGGCAATCTGCGGCACGCTCGACGAGCTCAAGTGGCACTATCCGCAGCTTAACACGCAACTCAGCCGCGAAGTTACCTTTGTAACCTCGCAGGAGCTGGAGGATCTCTACCCTACCCAGACGCCTAAGCAGCGAGAAAATCTGTTTGTTCGCGAGCATCCAACTACGTTTATCGTGGGTATTGGCGGCGCTCTAAACTCCGGACAGCCTCACGACTTCAGGTCTCCCGACTACGATGACTGGTCACTCAACGGTGACCTGCTGTTCTGGGATGAGATCCTGGACTCTGCGATTGAGATTAGCAGTATGGGCATTCGTGTTGACGCTGAGGCGCTTAAGTCGCAGCTGGCAATCGCTGGATGTGAAGACCGCCTTGAGCTGCCGTTCCACAAGATGCTCATTGACGGCGAGCTGCCTTTTACCATTGGCGGCGGCATTGGCCAAAGTCGTCTTTGCATGCTGCTGCTAGAAAAAGCGCACGTCGGAGAGGTGCAGGCATCTATCTGGGACAAGCAGACCGAAGACCGCTGCGCAGAAGCAGGCGTTTCTCTGCTCTAAGCAGCGAGCCTGAACACGCGAAGCGGATTTACATCGCGTGTCACTAAACGCGCGTAGCCGCATCAAAACTAAAAACATTTTGGCGTTTCTCCTGTTAACGCTACAATAGTAACCCAGTGTAATTAAAAGCCACTGAGTCTAACTGGCGATTTAAGGAGCGAAGAAACCGCACCCGACAACTCCACCACAGCCACCGAGGTCATCGCACCAGCAGAAGCTGATGAGCCATCTGAAACCGCAACTGATCCAGACGCAACTGTCCTGGCAGAGTATCCAGTCGATGACGAAGACACAACTGCTGCAGAAACCTCACTCCTAGAGGTATCGACAGACGACTCCTACATCACCCCAGATGAGGCGCCTACCGCTGTCACCGACTCGGACGCCGTTGCAGACGCTGACGCAGATGCTGACGCAGACCCCACCGTAATCGCAAACTCCAACGCTGCTGACGAGGAGCCTACGGCTTTCATTCACCGTTGTTTCAAGCGGACCTAGTTCCGTTGAGCGCAAGCAAACCAAGGACGGCTCGGATTCTCTGCGTAAGGTGGCATTTGGCCTACTTGCGGCCGTTCTGGTTGTAGGTGTACTGGCCATTGCTTGGGTCATTCAGTCCCACCAAGACGACGCAGCCAAGCGCAGCGCCGTCCAGCAGCGCATTGCAACCTATCAGGAACAGATAGAGAGCGTTGGCGTTGATCCTCGCAGTGACAGCAGTCGTGTTGAACTTCTTAACCAGTACGAGAAACTCAATGAAATTGAAGAGCAGATTCAGGCTGATCAGAAGAATGGACAGTTCCGTATGCCTAATGGCAGTGACGATACAGGAATCAACGTTCTGAATAGCTCAATCTCTGATCGACAGAAAAGCATTCGCGACTGGTTTGAGGCCGACTACAAGCGCAGGCTAACCGCAAACAGCTTCAACGACACAGATACCGCAAATACTATGGATCAAAAGTCTGTGGCAAATAAGCTTGTTGAGCTACAGGCTCTTCTCGGAGATATTGAACACGAGAAGGTTATCTGGGGCGACGATACAGGCAACAATTCAACCTATGATTCATACCACTCTCGCGTATCCGACCAGATAAAGAAGGGTGAAACTCTTAAATCTGGCGTGGCCGAGAAGACCAAAAAAGAGCAAGAACAAAAAGATAAGGATAAGAAGTCCGAAGAAGAGGACGGCACGGTCATTTGGCGCACTGGTGGTCAGCCTGAGGTTCGCGGCACCTGGACTGGTGACGAGTCAAAGCTTGAACTTGACTTCAACGGCCAGGTCAGTGGCAGAAGCGAGCCGTTCACCCTCTCTTCCACCAACGGCGGCAGAACCGTAACCATCAGCTCTCAGAGCAGTACTTGGAATACTGACACACTTTCTAGGAAGTAAGACACACTAGAAAAACCGCACGTTACAGATACAAAATATGGCGAGAAGACCGATCGATCTTCTCGCCATTTTTTGCGTGTGAACAACACAGACTTACTCGCCCAGGATGACGTGCCTGAACTCGCCGTCCTCGTAGATTCCGCAGCTATGAGTGCCGTCTTTTGGAATGCCCACGGAGCCTGGATTGAACACGGTGACCTCTGGGTGGTCGGCGCTCTGCATGTTGACTTTTCTGTGCGTGTGGCCGTACACAAACGCGTCGAGGCTTGGCATCTGAGGCCACTTGTCAACGCTGTTGTGAATGCCAGGGCCAAAGACGTGGCCGTGAGTAAAGAAGATGGTGAACTGCTTGCCCGTCTTTGGATCTTTGTCAAACAAGATGTTGTAATCAGCCATGCACGGGAAGTCCAGAACCATCTGGTCAACCTCTGCCTCGCAATTTCCGCGGACCGCAATGACCTTATCGGAAATACTGTTCAGCATCTCAATGACGCGCTTTGGTGCATAATCTGCAGGAAGATCATTGCGAGGGCCGTGATAAAGCAGGTCTCCAAGAAGCAAGACATACTTTGGCTGCTCCTCCTCAATGACCTGCATGAGCTTCTCGCAATAGTCGGCAGCGCCGTGAATATCTGAAGCAATTACAACCTTCATCAACGTATCC
>JAHACE010000066.1 GCA_018376005.1 Atopobium sp.
GATATCTTGGGCGCGACGGATGATTTCTTGCTTGTCAGAGCCAATCAGAGGCCTCAAAACAGGTATGGTAACTGCCTCGTTGACAGCAGCAATGTTATCAAGCGTCTGAGAAGCAACTTGACCAAGAGACTCGCCAGTTACCAGGGCTTTAGCTCCCTCAAGCTCTGCAATCTTCTGTGCAATGATATACATCACGCGACGATACATAATGACACGAAGAGCCTGTGGAACAGCAAGGGAAATCTCACGCTGGTGCTCGCCAAAGGGCACAACATACATTCTGCCAATAAGACCAGCAGGCTCAAGAGCCTCAATGATATCCTGGCACAGATATTCGCTGGTATCGGAAGTCATGGGGCGTCCAGAGAAGTGAACTGGAATAACCGTAGCACCTCTGCGGCCAACCATCCATGTTGCAACAGGAGAATCAATACCGCTTGAAAGAAGCGATACTACTTTGCCAGCGGTGCCAACAGGAAGACCGCCGACGCCGTGAATAGATGCAGCGTAAACGTATGCGTTACCCTGAACAACGTGTACATAGACCGTCATATCCGGATTATGCATCTGCACTTTTTTATCAGGGAAATTCTCGCAAAGGACTGCGCCTACAAGCTGGTTAATCTCAATGGAATGCTTTGGATAGACCGTTGAGGAACGACGAGCATGCACTTTGAACGTAGTAAAGTCACCGGACTCCCCCAGCGCCTTCACGGCAGCGTTACAAAACTCCTGCTCATCTAAGCCACAGCGATACGCCAAAGAAGCGCGAGCAACACCGGGAACCTGGGCCACGGCATGTTGCAGCTCTTCAGTTGCTTGTTTATCAGTGGTTTCTACAAGAAGGTAGCCAGAAATGCGAGAAACCCCCGCCACTGGAAAGTGTCGGAGGGCTCGTCGCAAATTTGTTACCAACTGATTTTCAAAAGTGGATCGGTTCTTACCCTTTAAACCAATTTCGTGGTAGTGAACCAGACATACTCTTTCAGTCATAACTCTTAGTAAACGATGGTGTTCTCGCCCTTAATTGCTTCGTCAAAAGACTCTTTAACAAAGCCAAGGGTACCGTCGTTAATCTCTTTCATAGCAATAGAGACAGAATCTTTACCACTTGCAACAGTAGTAATGTCATCAAAATCCTGAACAGCGGTTACACGCAGGTGCTGACCGTGAAGCATATTGTTAATATCGCAAGCACGCTTAGAAGCAAGTGAGCAAAGCAAGAATGGATTCTGCTCAGTCTTCTGAAGCAGGCTGTCAATCTCAGGCTTAATAACAGACATTAAAGCTGACCTCCGTCTGATTCATAGTCATCAAAAACTTCCTCGAGCTTGCTGAGAGCAGTCTCAAGGTTGTCGTTCACAATGCAAACAGTATAGTCGTTTGCATACTCCATTTCACGTGACGCATTAGAAAGTCTCGTAGAAATGGTCTTCTCGTCTTCTGTACCACGGCCTCTAAGGCGCTGCTCAAGCTCTTCAAATGAAGGTGGCTTAATAAAGACGAGAATGGCGTTGGGATATTGTTTGTGGACCATAAGTCCACCCTGAACGTCAATCTCTAGAACAACAGACTGACCTGCAGAAATTAGGCGATCAACCTCTGATTTGAGCGTGCCATAGCAATGGCCATGAACATGAGCCCACTCAAGGAATTCACCAGCATCAACGCGCTTTTTAAATTCTTCATCGGAGAGAAAATAATACGCAACTCCATCGACTTCTCCTGGTCGTGGAGAGCGCGTAGTAGCCGAAACCGTCAGGCCTAGGTTTGGGCGCTTGTCCCTCAACAGAGAGACAAGCGTTCCTTTTCCTACACCTGACGGTCCAGATACTACAAAAAGTTTGGCTGAACGAGCCACTACTTGGTCAGTGCCTCGAGGAGCTGCTCACGCTGACGAGCGCCAAGGCCCTTAACGCGGCGAGTTGCGGAAATTCCGAGCTCGTCCATAATCTTTGCTGCCTTTGCCTTGCCATAGCCAGGAAGGGACTCGATAAGAGCGGAAACCTTCATACGCTCAGCAATAGGATCGGTAGAATCAAGGACCTCTTTAAGGGAGACCTTACCAGTCTTAACCTTCTCGCGAAGCTCTGCACGAGCGTGACGAGCCTGAGCTGCCTTCTCAAGTGCTGCCTTGCGCTGCTCATCGGTAAGTGTAGGTAGAGCCATTGTTCCTCCAAACATCGTTTTCGTACTTCATATACGAAACTCAATTTAATGTGCCTTTTGCACTTCAGCAAAATAGTTTGCCACATAATGATGGATTCAAATGCTTCGACTGGATTGTTTGCGCAGGTAATTGGCCTACCAACTACCAATTTGCTTGCTCCAGCCTTAATTGCAGCTGAAGGTGTGGAAATTCTGACCTGATCGCCCTTCTCGGCACCTTCTGGACGTACTCCGGGGGTCACGATGAGCGCATTTGGTCCCAAAAGCTCTCTCATCTCCTGTGCTTCCTGAGGCGAGCAGACAATTCCATCGGCACCAGCGTAATAAGAAAGAGACGCCAAACGAGCAACTTCATCCTTAATAGATCCGTCTACGCCAATGGAGTGAAGCGCATCCTCATCCATGCTGGTAAGCACGGAGATAGCCACCAGTTTGGTGCGGCCAGACTCATCAACGCCACGCTCTGCTGCAGCCTCTTCTGCACCCTCGCGACCAGCAGAGATCATCTGAGCGGTTCCCAGGCCATGGATAGATAAGATGTCTGCACCAGAAAGCGATGCAGAGTGGACAGCGCCTTTGACCTGGAATGGAATGTCGTGCACCTTAAGGTCAAGAAACACCTTGAAACCGCGAGCGTGCATCTCATCTACCATCGAGGGTCCGTAGCGATAAAAAAGCGTCATGCCAACCTTAACCCAGCGTGCATGGCCGGCGAGAAGATCGGTGAGCTCCAGAGCTCTTTCTCTTGTGCAATCAAGCGCAACAATAACGGCGTCGCGTGCCTGCTCGTCTGTTAGCATTCAACAGCTCCAATCAGCTCGTGGATGTCAGATACTCCCTGAGACTTTGCCCAGTCAGTAAGCTCGTTCAGAATACGTGGAGCACACATTGGGTCATAAAGGTTTGCAGAACCCACCGAGACAGCCGTAGCTCCCGCAAGGATAAACTCTGCAGCATCCTCGCCCGTTTCTACGCCACCAACGCCGCAAATAGGAATAGAAACCGCACTTGCGCACTCCCAAACCATGCGAACAGCAGCATTATGGCAGAGAGGACCACTGAGGCCGCCAGTTGGCTTAGAGAGCCTGCTCTTTCTTGTGTGGACGTTAATTGACATGCCTGGAATAGAGTTGATGAGCGTTAGACCATCAGCGCCTTCAGCCTCAAAAGCCTTACCAATCTCGGCAACGTTGACGGGGGCCATCTTAACCAGAATGGGCAGCTTTGTCAGAGGACGAACTGCCTTCATAATCTCTGTAGCCTGGTCTGGAGTACCACCGAGGGGCTTACCGCCCTTCTCAAGATTTGGACAACTCACGTTAAGCTCAATAGCTGAGATGTGTGGATTAAGCTCTTCAAGGCGCTCGACAACGTCAATCATCTCCTGCACGGAGTGTGCTGCCATCTGCATGATAACGCGTGTGCCACGACCCTCAAGATCTTTCATGTAGTCATCAGTGTGGGCGATAAAATCGTCCACTCCAGGATTGGCAAGGCCAACGCTGTTCATCATGCCGCCGTTGAGCTCGCACATACGAGGAGCTGGGTTTCCTTCCCAAGGAACGCGAGCAACACCCTTCATAGTGATGGCGCCAAGCAGAGAAACGTCGTAGAAACCCTCAAACTGCCAACCGTAGCCAAAGGTACCCGCAGCAGTGTTGATAGGGTTTTTCATCTGGATACCGCCCAGATTAACGGCCATTTTTACCTGATCTACCATGCGATCTCCTTTGCCTCAAAAACAGGTCCAACCATGCAAGCAGACGCATAGCCGCCCTTAGCAAGTGGGACATTGCAGGTGTTGCATGCGCCAAAGGCGCAGCTCATCATACGCTCCATAGAAACCTGGCAAGCAACGTTGTTGGCAATTGCAAGCTTGGCCACGCTTCTCATCATAGGCTCTGGACCGCAGGTATACACAGCGTCCCAAACACCTTGACTTAGAGGTTCCTCCAAAGCTGCTGTTACAAAGCCCTTAGTACCCTTAGAACCGTCATCCGTTGTGACGTACACGTTCTGTGCGCCCAAGGCGAGAAGATCTTCTTCTCCAAAGAGTTTCTCGGCAGTTTGTGCGCCAATGACCGCGTCAAACTCAACACCCAGCTCTGTAAGCTTGCGCGCTGCAGCGATAATTGGTGTGATACCCACACCTCCTGCTACCAGGACGCTTCTCTTGCTAGAGGCGTTAAGGCGCCAGGGGCGGCCGCAAGGAGCAGTCATGTCACTAGCGTCACCAGGCTTCATCTGAGAAAGCCTGCGTGTACCCTCGCCTACCGTTGCGTAGATAAGCTCGAGCGTATCGGTTGCTTTATCAGCAAGCGAGAAGGACAGCGGAATGCGAAGAATGTGGCGCTTATCGCCTGGAACATTAACGTTTACAAACTGACCAGGCGCTAGAGACTTACAAAGACCTGGTACCTTGAGCTGGGCTCTATACAGATTCTGGGCAACCTGGGTATTACTCAGAACCGTAAAGTCAAATACCTGTACATTTCCACGTAGTGGCATTACTTTTCCCCTCCAGGAACAACTACTTCATTGGCAAGAACTCGCTTGCCATCAACAAACACATCTGTTGCAACACCATAGAGCTCAGCGCCAATGAAGGCGGAGTTCTTGGACTTACTCTCAAAATACTCTGTCGTAATCTGAACCTTCTTTTCTGGGTCAAAAAGGGTCAGGTCAGCCTTGTAACCTGCAGCAATCTTAACAGGCTCAAGACGCAGAATACGACGAGGATTAACGGCCATTGCACGAACAAGACCAGTGTAAGAAAGCTTATTGGTGCGCACCATATTGGTGACCATCAAAGGCAGCGAGGTCTCAAGGCCAATGCAGCCAAAGTAAGAGATTTCCCACTCACAGTCCTTCTCGTGAGCTGCATGAGGCGCATGGTCAGTAACAATACAGTCAACTGTGCCGTCTGCAACCGCTGCCTGAAGTGCAAGTGCATCCTCAGCAGTTCTGAGCGGTGGATTCATCTTCAGATTGGTGTTATACGTATCAGTGATGTCATCCTCAGACAAGAAGAGGTGGTGAGGGCAAACCTCAGCGGTAACAGGCAAGCCTTCCTTCTTAGCTGCACGTACCAGCCCTGCTCCCCTGCCTGTTGAAATGTGGCAGATGTGCAGCGGACAGCCGGTAAGGCGACAAAGATCAATGTCTCTGGAAATCTCCAGCTCCTCGCCAAGTGCTGGCCAGCCAAACATACCAAGGCGCGTGCTTGCGCGACCCTCGTTAACAACACCACCAGCACTGATGGACTCAATCTCACAGTGAGCAGCAACAACGCGGTCAAACTGGGAGACGTACTCCATAACGGTGCGCATCATACCAGCGCTTTGAACGCCGTGGCCGTCGTCAGAGAATGCGGATGCCCCCTCATCAACCATGTTGCCAATCTCAGCAAGCTCTTGACCCTTAGAGCCCTTGGTTAAAGCACCCATAGGACGGACGTGAATGAGACCAACCTCATTGCCGCGGTCAATCTGAAAACGAACAGCAGGACCGTTATCGGTAACAGGATTGGTGTTTGGCATGGTAGCAACGTCAGTAAAGCCACCATGAACCGCAGCCCTAGAGCCCGTCTCAATGGTCTCTTTGTACTCAAAGCCAGGATCTCTAAAGTGAACGTGCATATCAACAAGGCCAGGGGTAAGCACCTTGCCCTTTGCATCAATAACAGTATCACCCTCTTGAGGTGCAACGGTTGCTGCTACTTCAGCAATAGTTTCTCCATCAATACGAACGTCCAATACGAGAGCGAGCGCAATCGGCCACCTCGCTGTTAATTTCCATGCCACGGTTCATAGGACCTGGGTGGCAGATGATTGCTTCGGGCTTCATCAGCTTACTGCGGCGCTCGTCAAGGCCCCAAAGCCTGTTGTACTCACGGCGAGAAGGAATAGGAGCACCTTCCATACGCTCCAGCTGCACGCGAAGCATGTACACGACGTCTACATCGCCAATGACTTCATCAAAGTGTGAGGTCTGATAGCAGCCAAACCAGCTTGGATCGTCTACGTGGAATGTTGGAGGTCCAACTAGAACAACCTCTGCGCCCATAGTCTTGAGTGCTGGCACCAAAGAGCCAACAACGCGGCTGTGTGAAAGGTCGCCAACAATGGCAACTTTAAGGCCATCAAGATGCCCAAAGTTCTTGCGAATGGTATAGAGGTCAAGCATGGCCTGAGTGGGGTGTTGATGCTTGCCGTCACCAGCGTTGATAACAACGGCATCAGTGTGCTCAGTAATCTTCTGCGGTGTACCTGCAAGTCTTGCACGGCAGATAAACATATCAACGTTCATAGCGTCGATAGTCTGAATGGTATCTGCCAAAGACTCACCCTTAACCACAGACGAGGTAGATCCTCCCATGTTTAAAGCGTCGGCAGAGAGGCGTTTCTCGGCAAGCTCAAATGAAGAACGAGTCCTGGTAGAAGGCTCTAAGAACAGGTTAACAATGGTGCGCCCACGAAGCGCCGGCACCTTTTTAATGTCTCTGTTATTTACAGCTTCAAACGACTGAGCTGTATCAAGAATCTGCTGGATATCGTCACGCGTTAGGCTGTTTGTATCAATCAAATGTTTAACTGAAAGCATTAGTTTCCTCCCTCAATAAAGGGGTCAGAATAGTCAGCTTCGTACAGCAAGACGCAGTCCTGACCATCAATTTCTTTAACATTTAAGCTGACTACCTGACTCTTTGATGAAGGAACATTCTTTCCCACATAGTCAGGTCTAATAGGAAGCTCGCGATGACCACGGTCAACAACAACTGCTAGCTGAACGCGCTCAGGACGACCATAGTCGATGAGCGCATCAAGTGCTGCTCTGATGGTTCTTCCGGTCTGAAGTACATCATCTACCAGCACAACGCTTGTACCCGTAATATCAAAATCGATATTAGTTGCGTGAAGAACCGGCGCAGTATTTCTTCTAAAATCATCGCGATAAAAACTGATATCAAGTGAGCCAACTTTTGGCTTAAATCCGGTAAAACTCAAAATCTTTTCCGCAAGACGAGAA
>JAHACE010000067.1 GCA_018376005.1 Atopobium sp.
ATAGACACTTTGTCACAGGGAATACCTGCACGATACAGGACGTCAACAACGCTCAGTCCCTCAATCTCTTCACAACCATCAGCAAAAAAGACAGCAACGCGCTTGTCAGTACATGGTGTAAACATCTGACTCCCTTCTCGACTAAAACTAGTACAAGTGTACGCCTTTTTACACAAAAAAGGACACTCAAGTTTGTGCTTGAGTGTCCAAAATTTTACCCAGTTAAACTGTTACAGAAAGTACCCGTCAAGCCCCCCTATAGCCTGGCGAGAAATCCTACTCCTCGTTAATGCCCTCGTTAATAGCCTGAGCGATAGCTTCCTGATCATTAGAGCCACGAAGGAAGGACTTAAACTCATCTCTCATCAGAAGAACAGCGGTCTTAGAAAGAAGCTTGATGTGAGTGGTGCCAGCCTCTCCATCTGGGACAAGCAGTGCAATAGCAACATCAACGGGCTTCTCGTCAAAAGAAGGCCACTCAAGAGGGGTGTTGTTCTTGAAGACAAAGACAGCTGCGTCCTTGATAGCCGCGTCTTTTGCGTGAGGAACTGCAAAGCCGTCAGTCATGCCGGTCTCACCCATCTCCTCGCGAGCTAGGAAAGCGTTGTAAACAGCGTCTGCATTATCAGTTACGCCAGCCTCCTGAGCCTTATTGGCAATAAAACGCAGGACATCATTACGGCTCGCTGCGTTCTGGTTTACAAAAACATTGTCTGCCTTAACAAAACCGCTCATGAATCTTCCTTCCGTATGTTTGAGCTTTGTGGCTCAGTAACTTCGTATGTAGTAATAATACCCGCAATGAAACAAAATTTGCCTTGAAAAACTTTACTTTAGAGCCATCCTCAGAATCTGCTGAACATCTGCTGTTTTAAGTTGCATAAAGTTGCCTGCATGGTCTCCACCGCGAGCGTCAATAGTGCCCTCAGCCATCTGAAGAATATCCTCTTCAGAAGGGGCAACTCCAAGCTCAGCAAGGGAGGTTGGCATACCAATTGCATGACACCACTGATTCCACGCCTCAATTCCTGCAAGGCCTGTAACGACAGGATTATGGAAGTTGTTTTGAACTCCAAAAACATTGACGGCAAACTGCGCAAAGCGCTCTGGATCTTGGACCATAACGTAGCGGGCCCAACTTGCCCAAATAGCCGTGAGTCCAGCACCATGAGCTACGTCATACTTTGCACTGAGCTCATGCTCAATTGCATGAGAGGCAAAATCGCTTACGCGACCAGTACCGGTAAGTCCGCAGTGAGAAAGCGATGAGGCCCAGAGCAAATCTGCTCGTGCAGCATAGTTTTCTGGTTCTTTAATGGCAACCAGAACAGCTTCTTTTACGGTACGCAAGAGTCCCTCGGCAAGCTCGTCGGTGAGTGCCACGTCCTTCTCGAGCGTAAAGTAGCGCTCCATGGTGTGCATCATGATATCTGCGCCCGTTGATGCTGTCTGATAAGCGCTCACAGAGTAAGTGAGCTCTGGATTCATGATGGCAAAGCAAGGACGACCGCACTGATGGTGATAAGAACGTTTAAGCACGTGACCATCAGCCAGCGTAATGTTCATGACAGAAGAATCTGAGGTCTCAGAGCCAGTTCCTGCGATAGTGGAGATGACACCAATAGGAGCTGCCTTTGAAACACTGACCTTATGCAAATAGAGGTCTTCAAGAGAAACATCATTGGCTAAGCCGTATGCAATAGCTTTAGCAGAATCCATGACAGATCCGCCACCGATAGCCAAAATGAAGTCAACACCCTCGCGTTTACCCAGCTCTACAGCTTCTTCTGCAAGCTCTAAACGAGGGTTAGGAACAACTCCACCACAGTCAACATAAGTAATTCCGGCATCGCTTAAAAGCTGGTGAATCTGGTCAAGCAAGCCGCTCTTTACCACATGATTGCCACCAAAATGCACTAGCACCTTGCTGCCTCCGTGAGCAGAGACAAGCTCTGCCGCACGAAGCTGAGTATCTTTTCCAAAAACCACCTGAGTAGGTACAACGTACTCAAAATTAACCATAACTAAAGACCTTTCTTACCTACTCGAGCAACATCTTAAGCGCGAGGCTCTTCTCCCCACCAGAACGTTGCAACAGTTCCAGGACCAGTATGAACGCCAATTGTTGCACTAATAGTAAAGATGTTGATATCGCCTGTCTGAGGAAGCTTCTCTTTAATAAGCTCTTTAACAGCCTGAGCATCAGAAGCACACTCGGAGTTAGAGATAAACACCTTACGCGCGTAAGCATTTCCCTGCTCAGCGGTTTGAGTCATAATCTCAACAACGCGAGCAATTGCTTTCTTCTTACCACGAGCCTTCTCTTTAACAGCTAAAGAGCCATCAGCCTCAATATCCATAACAGGACAAATGTTAAGCATGCCACCAAGCAGGCCAGCTGTCTTAGAAATGCGACCACCACGAACAAAGAAGGTCAAATCTGTTGAGAAGAACCAGCCGTACACGCGGTTACGTGCTTCTTTAGCCCATGCAACTGCCTCGTCAAAAGACAGGCCTTCATCGCGCTTATCGGCAAGACCATCTACCAAGAGACCGTAGCCAGAAGATGCCTGCAGAGAGTCAATAACCTCAATCTTTCTGCCTGGGAACTCCTGCTCAATTTCTACTTTTGCCTGGCAAGCAGACTCGTATGTTCCAGAAACGCCTGAGCTCAGCGAAACATGAAGAACGTCTTTACCTTCCTCCAGGAAAGGACGCCAGAAGGCCATGTACTCACCAATTGATACCTGCGAGGTACGGCACTCAGCACCTGCAAGCATCTTTTTATAGAGATCAGCTGGTGCATTAGTGCGACCAAAGTCATCCTTGCACTGAACACCATCAAGTTCGTAGTTGAAATATACGTATTTCACATCACGTGACTGAAGGTACTTCTCACTTACATCGGCCGTAGAACAACAGGTCAAAACGTAGTTGGACATACAAGTCTCCTTGAAATATCTTCTTGCATAAAACAATCGCACACACTTATTTTTCTTGCAGATGTGAGTATACTTCTAATCTCATTTTTATGCTGCTTGTGGGGCCCTTCAAGTGCAAAATCACGTATACTTGCACGCGTTTGATTTTCTCAGAACACTACCTATACCTTAACTTTTATCTTCGACGGGAATGGATAGCGCGTGGCATTATCAGATCTTTCTACTAGAAACTTTTCCAGACTCACACTAGATACTTCTTCTGCGCTTGTATGGAAGTTTGCCCTTCTTGTCTGCGCACTTATCTGGGGCGGGTCATTTGTCGTTATCAAAGATGCAATTAGTTACATCTCGGCAGCTTGGCTCATGACCTTACGTTTTGTCTTTGCTGTAGGTATTGTTGCCATTATCTTTAGAAAAAATCTCAAAGAGCACTTAGATGCCACACATATCAAATACGGCGTGCTTTTAGGCGTTCTTAACGGTTTAGGATATCTGTTCCAAAATGGAGCTCTTGCTTATACCACTGCAGGTAAAGCCGCCTTTATTGCATCAATTTATTGCGCGATGATTCCGTTTGTAAACTGGCTTATCGCAAAGAAAAAACCTCATGGAAGCAGTATTTTTGCAGCCTTTTTATGCGTAGCTGGCATTGGTCTTATCTCACTGGGCACTGATTTTTCGTTCTCGTTTGGCTTGGGCGAGCAGATGACATTGCTCTCAGCTATTATTTTTGCCTTTGACTTTGTCCTTATTGCCGAGCTTTCTCACAAATACGACATCATCACGCTTACGGTGGTGCAGCTTGGTGTGAGCGCCCTTCCCTGCCTTGCCTACGCGCTTTGCTTTGAAACGGTTCCCAATTTTGCGGTATTGCCCACAAATGCCTGGGTTGC
>JAHACE010000068.1 GCA_018376005.1 Atopobium sp.
TAAGGCGTGTAGCTGCGTCTTTTGCAAATTGCGAGAAGACCACAGCGGCAGATTGCGATGCAAGCTGGTGGGTATCGTTAAGTCCAACGTAGACCATCAGATCAGATTCTGAAGGATTTACAATACCGCAGAAAGAGGCAACAAAACCGGAATTCTCGCCGTACGAGCCGGTTTCTTCCACAACCTGCTGGCCGGTACCTGTTTTACCAGCAACAGTGTAGCCATAGATACCTGCGCGAACACCGGTGCCTTCTTTGACAACAGTAGTCATCATGTCAAGCTCGGCTGAAGCTGTGGAAGCAGAAATAACGTCTTTAGTAGGCCAGGTAACCTCTTGGCCGCCCTTTGAAACCATAAAGTGCGGAGTCACCATAGTTCCCTTATTGGCAACAGCGGTGTACGCTCGAATAACCTGGATAAATGGAATTGCAAGGCCCTGACCAAACGCCATGTTTCCGCCAGTTGGACCCTCGTATTCGTCCAGAGAGCGAACAATTCCTGTAGCCTCACCTGGGAAGTCAATGCCTGTGGCGTGTCCAAATCGTCGTCGGTAACCTTGTTATCGCCAACCTTGAGCTCAGTTGGAATGTTGAAGGTTGAATTTGGACCAAAGAGGTTGTCATCTATACCAATTGAGGTAGTAATTACCTTAAATACGGAGCCTGGCTCATAGATACTTGAGACAAGCTTGAGGTTGAGAGATTCGTAGTCAACGCCGTTATCGCTCTTAAAATCTGGCAGAGGGTATGAAGCTGCGGCATAAATCTCTCCGGTACGAGGATTCATAGCCATGATTGAGCCACCCTGCTGGGCCTCAATGTCTTTTACTGCAGCAGTCAGCTGCTCTTCTGCCTTCTTCTGCAGCTCAATATCAATGGAAAGAACAATATCCTGGCCGTTTTGTGCCTCAGTGATGTTTGAAGTACCGCCCGCAATTGGCGTACCACCAGCACCGGTCTCAACAATCATGTGGCCGTTAGTGCCCGCAAGGATATCGTTGTAGTAATACTCCAGGCCAGAAGCGCCCTCATTATCAGCGTTTACAAAGCCTAGAATCTGAACGCCAACGTTGCCGTATGGATAAACACGCTTGGTGTTATTAACAAAATAGACGCCTTTGAGGTTTTTCTCGTCAAGTGCTTTTTCAATCTTGGATGCGGTATCCGTGTCAACGCGACGACGAACATAGACAAAGGTAGTGTCTTGCTGCAGGTCCCCAAGATAGTCTGAAGGGCTTCCTCCTAAGAAAGAGGCAATGATCTGAGCTACAGTGCTGGCGTCTTTGATTTCTGAGGGATTGGCGTAGATGTCTTTACAGTCAACGCTCATGGCTAAGACATTGCCGTTGCGGTCGTAAATGGTGCCACGGCGAGCGTGCAAGACAATGTCGTTGGTGCGGTTATTCTCGGCGCCCTTTGCAAGATCTGCTGCCGTAAAGATTTGCAGCCAAGCAAGCCTAAGAACAACAATTGCCACCATAATTGCCATAGCAGCCGCTACGCGACGGAGTCTACCTTCAGGGCCAACACCATCCGAGCCACCGCTGCTACCACGATGACCACGAAAATGCACACGAGAGGCCTCGTCGTACGAGGCCTCAGGAGTTTTTCTGCGCGATGCGCGAGTATGTCGATTCTGCGTACTCACAACGTATATTTTACGCCTAAGCGTTGTTGCTTACGTCTACAACAGGACGATTTGTCTCAAGAGTCATACCATAATTCTGAGTAGCAATGCGCTCAATGCGTGTTGTGCTTGCAAGCAGGGAGCGAGAAACGCGCAGGGAATCGTTAGTTGCGGTTGTTGCGCGCATTTCATTTCTGATGACGTTATTAGCCTGAAGAGTTGAAACCGTAGCGGTAGAGATGCCAATACGGACAACACCAAGTGTCAGGAAGAGTGCTGCAGCAACAGCAATAAGCTTGACGCGCTGGATGAACTGGCTGCTTACGCCACGACGAGCATCAGCATCAAGGCCACCACCAGGGACAACCTCAAAAGATGTGCGAGTGCTCTGTTCAGGAGCGTACTCATGCTCAAACTGAATTGCGCGTGCTACAGCTTCTGATCCGTAACGTGCCATTAAACTTCAATCCCTTCAAAAACTTCTTAACAACAAGCAACAAGTGCTATGGGGTACTTCATTTCTCTGGGTCGCGTTTAACCGCTACCCTCATCAGGGCGCTTCTCGCCCTTGGGTTGCGCTCAATCTCTTCTGGAGTAGCCACAAGAGGTTTGCGCGTAATCACGTCAACTATCGGCACTTGACCGCACATACAAACCGGAAGGTCTGGCGGGCAGATACAACCTTGACTGAGCTCGGAGAACACGTGCTTGACAATGCGATCTTCAAGCGAGTGGTACGAGATAACGCAAATCCTGCCTCCTGGATTAGCCCAGGCAATAGCAGAACGTAGTCCGAGCTCCAAAACCTCAAGCTCGTGGTTCACTTCAATACGAAGTGCTTGGAACGTCTTTCTGGCGGGATGTCCACCGTGACGACGCGCTGCTGCGGGAATTGCCGCCTTGATTACCTCAACAAGCTCAAGCGTCGTTTGGATGGGACGCTTTTCTCGCGTTTGTACAATGCGTCGTGCAATGCGTGAGGCAAATTTCTCGTCTCCGTAAATTCGAAGGATTCGGGCGAGGTCGGCTTCGTTGTAGGTGTTGATGACCTCTTGTGCAGTTGGAGTTTGTTTGCCCGGGTCCATTCGCATATCCAACGGGGCATCTTCGTGGTACGAAAAGCCTCGCTCTGGGATATCAAGCTGAGGAGAAGAAACACCAATGTCAAAGAGGAAACAGTCAACTCCGGGGACTTCTGCAGAGACGAGAAGTTCATCGAGGTCGCCAAAATTTCCCTTAAGCGGCAAAAACTCCGCGTTTGGTACTTCTTGCTTCAGGCGAGCAGCTGCTGCTTGATGAGCCATTGCATCCTGGTCAATTCCAATGGAAAGACCGTCTGGAGCAATCAGCTTTGCCATCTCTACGGTGTGGCCCGCTCCTCCCAAGGTGCAGTCGCAAACAACTTCACCTGGCTTGGGGTCCAGCACGCGCAGCACTTCTGCAAGCATTACTGGTTGGTGCCGATATTCGACTTTCAAGTTACCGTCTTCTACCTTCACGATCTTCTCGCCTCACTAGACGCCAAAGATGAGGTCCTCGAGCGTTGCAACGCGGTCATCTGCCGAGAAGAGGCTATTCCACTTGTTGGTGTTCCAAATCTCAAAGTGGTCGCCGTTACCGACAATGGTGACGTCGCGGTCAAGCTGGAGCTTCTCCCTAGCCTGTGGATCGGACTCGTCAATCTTTCCCAGAGCAACACGGCCGGCCGAGTCAATGTCGACGGTTGTTGCTGCTGCGTTCAGCATGCGAAGTGCTGTGACGTCGTCGCGGTTCCTTGGGTTGAGGTTCAGACTTGCAATCCAAGCCTCATACGCCTCAGGTGAGTAGCCGTAAAGCGCGTCCTGTCGACGGAGCAAGATGACGACATCGCCAAGCTGCTTGCGCTGAGGTGCAGGAAGAGTCACGCGAATCTTGGAGTCCAGCGAGCGCTGATACTGACCAGTAAGCATGTCTCCCCCTTTCACGTTGGCGCCCCTTGCCGCGCGGGCTGTGTTTGTGTTGTGTGTGCGCGGCAATGCTTGGGCATAGTCCGTCGATTGAACGTGGAATAAATATAACTCATTCCGACACTTACACACACTAGAAAACACTTTCCAACACCAAGTATTTTTCTTATGGTCTAGCTGGGGTTTAACGTAGATGTGAATTGATGGAGCAAGACCACAATATGTAGTGTTTAAAAAAATCCGAACTACAAAAGAACGGATTTTCTTAGTCTTAGACACGATTTATTAAATTTTTTATGAAGTGAAAATTTTTGAGGAAATTGTGGTGAACTCGTGGCGAAAATCACACGTTACTCAAACAAAACCCCCACCTTGCTTTTACGCAGTCACCACTTTGTCCCACACCTGTCCCGCGCTTGTCCCGCGCTTGCGTCAAGCGCGATTATTTGTCCACATGAACGTGAGCTCTTGGGTGAGCCTCAAGGTACACGTCTCTAATGTGCGACCTATCTACGTGCGTATAGAGCTGCGTAGTTGAAATATCAACGTGTCCCAAAAGCTCC
>JAHACE010000069.1 GCA_018376005.1 Atopobium sp.
CTTTGTACTGGCTTATCTTGAAAAGATAAGCCAGTACTCTTTTTGTGAAAGAGGCAACTATGGGACGAGCAAGCGGAGTACTTATGGCCGTTTCTTCTCTTCCAAATTCATATGGGATTGGCACGTTTGGCAAAGAAGCCTACGATTTTATTGATTTTCTCGTCAGAACAAAACAAAGATATTGGCAAGTTTTGCCTCTTACCACCACTAGTTATGGTGACTCTCCTTATCAGTCTTTTTCTGCTGCAGCGGGAAGTCCTTACTATATAGATTTAAAAGATCTTGAGAAACTTGGCTATTTAAAGTCAGATGACTTTGAAGATATTTCTTTTGGGACTAGCAATACTTGTGTTGATTATGGTGCGCTTTTTGTAAATCATCGTCGTTTACTTAACCGTGCCTTTGATAGGTTTATGCAAGATGTTCCTGCTGATTTTGAGAAGTTCTGTCATGATCATGCAGAGTGGCTTGATCCTTATGCAGAGTTCATGTCCCTAAAGGAAGAATTTGGACATAGAGCTTACTGGGAGTGGCCAAAACTTTATCAGCACAGAAACGAGACTACTGCAGAAGAAATTAAGAAACTGCAAAAGTCAGTTTTGTATCACAAGATGACTCAGTATTTCTTCTTTACTCAATGGGCAAAGGTTAAGACTTATGCCAATAAAAGGGGAGTACTTATAATTGGTGATCTTCCCATTTATGTCTCGCGCGATTCTGTTGAGATGTGGGCACAGCCAGAACTGTTTAAAACGGATGAAACAGGACGGCCTATTACGGTTGCGGGCACTCCTGCTGATCAATTTTCTTCCACCGGTCAATATTGGGGAAATCCCATTTATAACTGGGAGTATATGAAGAAATCGCACTATTCATGGTGGGTTTGGCGTGTACAGACAAACCTTGAGATGTTTGATGTGCTTAGAATTGATCATTTTAGAGGTTTTGAAGCCTATTGGGAGATTCCTTACGGAGCTGCAAATGCTACAGAAGGTAAATGGACAAAGGGTCCGGATTTGGAACTGTTTAATGAGCTAGAGAAGCAGCTTGGAAAGCTTCCAATCATTGCAGAGGACCTTGGCTTAATTACACCAGAGCTTATCGCCATGCGAGATAAAACTGGTTTCCCAGGAATGAAAATCTTGCAGTACGGATTTGATGGAAAGCATGATTCAAGAGATCTTCCTCACAATTACACTGCAAATACCATTGCTTATGTGGGAACGCATGATAATCCAACTGCTCGTGGTTGGTATGAGACTCAGGCTACTGATAGAGAGCGTGAACAGGCAGATATTTACCTTCATCGCTCAAAAGATGAGCCAATTGGTGAGGCGCTTTCACGTGGAATTGCAGCTTCTGTGAGTGACACGTGTATTCACACCATGCAAGATCTTCTCGGCTTAGATGATTCTGCACGCATGAATATTCCAGCCACTGTTGGAGGTAACTGGTGTTGGCGTATGAAGCAAGGAGCCATTACGCGTCATACAGAAGATTTCTTAAGAACTATTACTGAGATGTACTTCAGAGTGTACAAAGAGGAGAAGTAATGAACTTAGACACTTTATCTCTTCAACAATTTAACCAACCTCTGTCTGAAATTACTGACAGGCAGGTTTTTGAATTACTGCTTCAAGTGGTTAAGAATAAGTCGGAAGCTCTTCCATTAAATAATGGTAAGAAGAGGCTCTATTACATCTCCGCAGAGTTTCTGATTGGCAAACTGCTTTCAAATAACCTCATCAATCTGGGAATTTATAACGAGGTAAAAGAACAGCTTTCTAAAGCAGGCCATTCGCTCGAAGACATCGAAGAGCTTGAAGTTGAGCCTTCACTTGGTAACGGTGGTCTTGGTCGATTGGCAGCATGCTTTATCGACTCCATGTCAACACTTGGTCTGCCAGGCGATGGTGTAGGCCTTAAGTATCATTTTGGCCTTTTCCATCAGCAGTTTTTAGATAGACAGCAAACTGCCGTTCCAGATGCTTGGCTTGCTGATGATAGGTGGCTTGAAGACGAGAAGACATCATTTACCGTGGAATTTAGAGATTTCTCAGTGACGTCTGAACTCTATTCCATTGATGTTTTGGGATATGGCCGAACAAAGAAAAACAGACTTCGTTTGTTTGACCTGCAAAGTATTGATGAATCACTAGTTTCTGATGACGCTATTGATTTTGATAAGACTGCTTTAAAAAAGAATCTAACACTCTTTTTGTATCCCGACGATTCGGACGAAGACGGTCAGCTTCTTCGTGTGTATCAGCAATATTTTATGGTTTCAAATGCTGCACAGCTGATTGTTAAAGAGGCGGTTGAGCGCGGCAGTAATGTTCATGACCTCGCTGACTATGTTGTGATTCAGATTAACGATACGCACCCCACAATGGTAATTCCAGAGCTTATTCGTATCTTGACTGAGAAATACGATATCTCGTTTGAAGAGTCTGTAGCCATTGTTTCTTCACTTGTCGCATATACAAATCATACAATTTTGGCAGAAGCTCTTGAGAAATGGCCTCTTAAATTTATCGAGGAAGTTTCTCCAAAGATTGCTTCGATTATCAAAAAGCTTGACGAACACATCCGTAGTACCGTTGCAGATCCAAGTGTACAAGTCATCATTGATAAGAAAGTTCACATGGCTAACCTTGCCATTCATTACGGCTTTAGTATCAATGGTGTTGCAGCGCTTCATACTAAGATTTTGGAAGAGACAGAGCTCAAGCCATTCTTTGATTTGTACCCAGAGAAATTCTCTAACAAAACTAATGGAATCACTTTCCGTCGCTGGCTCATGGGTTGTAATCCCGAGCTTGCCGAGTATCTTGATGCGTTGATAGGAGATAGCTGGAGAACAACTGGTAATCTCGAGGGACTTTTAGAGTATCAGAATAACGATGAAGTTCTTAATAGGCTGCAAGAGATAAAGCATATAGCCAAAGATAGAATGAGCAAGTTTTTGCTGGACAATCAAGATACAAAAGTTAATGCCGACTCCATTATTGATGTCCAGGTGAAGCGTTTCCACGAATATAAGCGTCAGCAAATGCTATTGCTTTATTTGATTTGGAAATATTTTGATATTAAGTCTGGACACCTTCCAAAGCATCCTATTACTGTCATTTTTGGTGGTAAGGCTGCACCAGCATACGTGGCTGCTCAAGATATCATTCATGCAATTCTTGTTCTCTCGTCTTTGATTGCAAACGATGCAGATGTTTCACCATATCTTCAGGTGATAATGATCGAGAATTACAACGTTACTGCCGCTGAGCACGTTATTCCAGCAGCAGATATCTCTGAGCAGATTTCACTGGCTTCCAAGGAGGCTTCTGGAACTTCCAACATGAAGTTCATGCTTAACGGCGCTGTTACCGTTTGCACAGTTGATGGTGCAAATGTAGAAATTGCCGACTTGGTAAGCAAGGAGAATATCTACGCGTTTGGTGCTTCAAGTGATGAGGTTGTAAGCCTTTATGAGCACAAAGGTTACAAAGCAAAAGAGTTTTATAAGAAACCCCAGATTAAACCACTCGTTGATTTCTTAATTAGCCCAGAGTTTATTTCTCTTGGAAATGAGGAGCGCCTGGAGCGTCTCCACAAAAACTTGTGCTCAAAAGACTGGTTTATGACGCTGCTTGATTTGGAAGCATACATTTCAACAAAAGAGCACGTGTTCGATGATTATGAGGATAGGAGAGCGTGGCTCCAGAAGTCTCTTGTAAATATTGCTATGGCAGGAACGTTCTCATCTGATAGAACTATTGCCGAATATAACAATGAGATTTGGCACCTTACTCCTGATAAGTAACCGCTTGATGTGTTTCTTTACCAATTTTATTAGCAAAAATATCATCTGTTTTGGTCTCATCTGCATAAATGACAAGAAATGAGCTATGGTATATATATATAAATATTCACCCTTCACGAGGGAAGAAGGATGTATGAACAGCACTTCTGTTAGAAGCGTTAGAAGCACTCGATTTTCTCGCTTTACGGTTTTAGCAATTCTTATGCTTTTTGTGGGCGCGATTTTGGCGTTTGCTTTTCCACACACGGCATTTGCTGACGATCCAGCAATTTTTTCCGATGACGTGGATGGCGCGCCACTTGACGGAACTCAGACCGTTGCAAATCCGTTCCCAGATTTCATTTCTGATGCGGAGATTCAGGCTGAGATTACAGCTCAGGCGGCTAAACCGCGAGAAGATCGCACGGGTGTCATCGCTCGTTATTACTGGGTGAAGCCAGATGGCACTGCGCTTAAGCTGGACATGGATCCAACTAAATATTCCGTTGCGCAGATGATTGCTGAGGGTGGAGAAATTCGTGCTTACTACGTTCTTCTCGGCGATGCAGAGAATTTGATTAACTTCCCGCAAAACGATCCAAATGGCTACGGTCTACGTAAGGTGGCTGTTTCGGTTCATTCTGGCGTTGATACTTACAAACCTATGGATGCAACAGGTGCTTTGTCCGGCGGTGGTCCAAAGACTAATTTGATGTTTACCGTCAAGGTCAATGGTCAGTCTATTATGGGTGGCACTTCTTATGAAGAGCCTGCTGCTGTATTTACTGCA
>JAHACE010000070.1 GCA_018376005.1 Atopobium sp.
CTCTTCTGCAAGCTCAAGCTGACTCTTGTAAACATCCTTCCACTGGACATAGAGCTGATCGTAAACAGCTTTGTTGTCTGGGTTGGGGGAGAATGTCTTATCCCATTTAACAACGCGCTTTGCGCCCTCAGCGATACTTGGGTAGATGCCTACACCGTAGCCTGCAAGGACAGCGGCGCCCAGAGCAGTTGCCTCTTTGACCTCTGGGATGCGGACGTTCTTGCCAGTAACGTCGGCAACAATCTGTGCCCACAGAGAACACTTGGAAGCACCACCTGCAAAGATGAGCTCGCTTGGCTCATTGCCCGTAGCTTCTTTGACCAGGTCAATATGGCCGCGGACGAGAAGGGCGGTGTTCTCCAAAATTGCGCGATAGAAGGTGTACTTATTGAAACGCTCTGGATCAAGCTCAAAGTTGGTGAACGTTGGGCTTGCGTGGATCCAGTGGATGTAGTTCATAACGTCACTGAAGCAGCAAAGCATACCGTGGCTACCAGCAGGAATCTCTGCAGCGTGCTCGTTCATGCAGTTTACACGGACGCGATACTCTGGGTCTGGAGTGCTCTTATCGGTGTTGAACTCGTACTGCCAGAAGCTACCACCAAAAACGCCAGCCTGACCAGGCTCGCAACCCGTATCATCGCTGAGATGGGCTGCCAGATTGTTAAGACTTACGACTGCGAGGACTTCGAGGAAGTCGTTGCAGCATGTCCAGTTCCAATTGTTGTCGCTGGTGGCAAGAAGCTTGCTGAGCGCGACGCTCTACACCTTGCATACGACGTCATCCGCAAGGGTGCACGCGGCGTTGACATGGGCCGCAACATCTTCCAGAGCACCCATCCTCTGCAGATGGCTGAGGCTGTCCGCATGATCGTTCACGAGGGCGCAACCGACGCTCAGGCATGGGAGTTCTTCGAGGACGCAACCCACTAAGAGCACGCACGGTGCGGCGCGGCGGGCGCAGGTCCACGCGACCTCCGGTCACAAATGCGCTGCTCAAACGTAGTTCTCTCATGTGACGAGAAACACACTGACCTTGAGCTGGTAATCCGAAAGGATTACCAGCTTTTTTTCTGCAGCGTGCTAGCGTCGGCTTTTAGGCCTGGCGCACAAAATAGCATAGCTTTGGTAGGTTCTGTTGAAGAATCGACATGTTTCTAATCTAGATAGTCAGGCAGCCAGGCGGTCACTGTTTGACAATTAGAGAGCGCCAATGCCTGATATGCATCTCTATGCATAAACTTCATCTAATATGCTTAAACATGAATAGATAAATATAAGGAATTTAACTATCGATAAATTTAGTATCTACGGAACACACCTAAGTCAGATATTCTGCTCAATTGCGGGCATTTTACACACCTAATGACGATAATCTGCATGATTGAGGTATTTTCTGCGTCATGTATACGTCTTTTTGACAGATTATCCGACTTAGGTGTGTTTCCCAAATCCGAAATTTGCCTCGCGAGCCGATGGCGAGAAGATCCGATTTTCTTGCATGCCGTATACCTGCGGTTTTATGTGATTGCATATTTTATAAGTTCTGATATTTATATAAAAAGTTTCATGGCATCTTTTGGGCCGCACTTGAGCCACATTCAAGATGTATTTAAGGGCCATTGCCATTGCCATTGCCATTGGCATTTCCATGATATTCGTAGAAATTCAAAAGATATTTGAGCAGCTGTTTGTAACCCTTCCTGGAAAATTTAAATCAGCTTAACAGCGATTTAACACCCCTTCTGCTGTACTAGAGCCAGGAGAAGGGAGTATCTATGAAATCAAAGCAAGCTTGTGGTTGGAGCTGCCGCCTACGTATCCTGCCTATTCTATTTTTGATATTAGGATGTGTGTTTGTTGTTTATGGCGCTTCTCGCGGAGAGGTTCAGACCGTATTGGGAAAAGCGGTACGAATCTGCCTTGAGTGTGTAGGTATTGGTTAGGTGACCTGCGGTGAAAGTGCTCTCAGGGATAAAAGTTCTTGGAAAGAAAGTGCGAGAATTTATCACTAAAAGAGGTTTCGTGCAGGCATGCGCAACCTTTCTAACCAACCCTCACCTAACAAATTTTGCTAAGGGAACTATCTATACTGGTCCTGCAAAGTCAGTTTGTGTCCCTGGACTTAACTGCTATTCTTGCCCAGCAGCTACAGGCGCTTGCCCCATTGGAGCATTTCAGGCGGTAGTTGGATCTTCTAAATTCAGCTTCTCGTATTACATTACGGGTATTTTGATTCTCATTGGAACTTTGCTAGGCAGGTTTGTCTGCGGATTTCTTTGTCCATTTGGCTGGGTACAAGATCTTCTCCACAAGATTCCATTCCCAAAAAAATTTAGCACTAAAAAGCTCAAAGCCTTGCGCTATTTGAAGTACGTCATATTAATTGTACTTGTCTGGGCTCTACCAGCTTTGATTCAAAATGCTGTAGGAATGGGAGAGCCTTATTTCTGTAAGTATGTTTGTCCACAGGGAATTCTCGAGGGAGCAATTCCGCTTTCTTTAGCAGATGTCAGTATTAAGGCAGCTCTGGGCACACTTTTTACGATGAAGTTCAGCATTCTGGCAACTGTCGTGCTGTTGAGCATTATGTTTTATCGTCCTTTTTGCAAATGGATTTGCCCGCTCGGGGCTTTTTATTCTCTGTTCAATCGCATCTCAATTTTGCAGTATCGAGTTGACGAGAAGACCTGTGTAAGCTGCGGAAAGTGTGCGCGTACATGCAAGATGGACGTAGATATCACGAAGAATAACGCAGCTCTTGAGTGCATTCGCTGCGGAGAGTGCATAAAGGTATGTCCTGTTCATGCGATTGATGCAAAACTCCTGTTAATCAACAAGAAAATCGAACAGTCGGAAAAGGTTGCTACAGCAAAGCACTTGGCTGATCTACAGGCGACAAGCTCAATAAAGTAAGTGTCATAAAACGTGTATAGCTACGTTTCGTACGTAGAAAAGACAGAAAGGACCATGAAATGAAAAAATTTGTAACAAAATCCCTGACGTATGTCGCTGGCCTACTTATGGCAGTTGCGCTTGTTGGATGCAGCGTTGGTGGTACTGGCAACACAGGCACAACAACCGCTCCAACTGCCGAGCAGCAGAATTCTGCTGCAGTTCCACCTGAGGCAGCATCAAAGCTGCACCTCAAAGACGGCGATACCTTCCCAGATTTTAAAGCAACAGATATCACTACAGGCGCTACCTATGACAACACCGTCTTTGGGCAGAATAAGGTCACTGTTCTGACCTTCTGGTTCAATGGCTGTACTGGCTGCATTCAGGAGATGCCAATGCTTCAAGAACTAGCTGATACCTATAAGGACAAAGGTGTCAATGTCCTGGGTGTCAACGCCGAAGCCGCATACACAGATGACGCTAAGAAGGAAGCCGTGAATATTCTCCAGAAGCAGGGTGTTACCTACGGAAACGTCGCTCTTGATCCTCACAGCGATGGCGGTCACGTTATCGAAGGCCTAACAGCATTCCCAACTACTATGGTTATTGACCAGAACGGTAGACTCGTAGGCGATCCAATCACCGGTGGAGCCAGCAAGCTCCAGGGCAGCGAACTTCAAAAGCGCGTTGACCAGGCCCTCGCTCAAGCAAAGTAGGTTATAGAAACTTACATACCGCTCACGGCACACGGCGAGAAGAACTTCTCGCCGTAGGGTTCAATCGGTTAGCATTTGAAGTGTTGTATGAAGTACGCCTGGGCTGAGTCACTTGAGCTTGGTCCAGGCGTACTCTAATACTTGCCAATGGCATCAAGCTGCATTTGAAAGGGAAGAATTGAAAATCCTTGTAGTGGAAGATGAAAAAGAGCTTCTTGCCTCTATTGGAGAGGGGCTTGAGCTGGACGGTTATTACGTTGATCTTGTCGACAACGGCACTCAGGCTCTTGAAATGGCTCAGCTTGAACAATATGACCTGATTCTACTTGACCTTAACCTTCCTGGTATCGATGGGCTTGATTTGCTGCGTACGCTACGAGCGGAGCACTCAGAGACTAAGGTGCTGATTCTTTCTGCGCGTTCATCGGTGTCTGATCGCATTGTTGGATTAGA
>JAHACE010000071.1 GCA_018376005.1 Atopobium sp.
TCGTGCTGTCGAGAAGTTCGACTACACCAAGGGCTTTAAGTTCTCAACATATGCTACATGGTGGATTCGCCAGGCAATTACCCGTGCTATTGCGGACCAAGCTCGTACCATCCGTATTCCTGTTCACATGGTAGAGACCATCAATAAGCTTATCCGTGTTCAGCGTCAGCTTCTGCAAGATCTTGGTAGAGATCCTTCTCCAGAAGAGATTGGCGCAGAGATGGGCATGTCTCCTGATCGCGTTCGTGAGATCCAGAAGATTAGCCAGGAGCCAGTTTCTCTTGAGACACCAATTGGTGAAGAAGAAGATTCTCAGCTTGGAGACTTTATTGAGGACTCTTCTGCAGTTGCTCCACCAGATGCAGCTTCTGATTCTATGCTTCGAGAGCAGCTTGAGCAGGTCCTTGATGGTCTTGCAGACCGTGAGCGTAAGGTTATTAAGTTCCGCTTTGGTCTTGAGGACGGTCATCCTCGTACCCTTGAAGAGGTAGGCAAGGAGTTTGGCGTTACGCGTGAGCGTAGGTGTGTGAGATTGTGCAAGAGGAATTTGAATAAATTTTTTCTAAATAATGCTTGCATGGTTTGGAATGTCTCTCTATACTTAAACACCGCTGAGAAGCACACATATTCCCCGATGGCGCAGCGGTAGCGCAGCTGACTGTTAATCAGCGTGTCGCAGGTTCAAATCCTGCTCGGGGAGCCAGAATTTTCAAGACCAGGCAATGCCTGGTCTTTTTTGTTTAAAGAACCGTTCTGCTTTTCTCGCATTAGGCAGATTTTTATTCATAGATTTGAAGAGGACGATTTTCTCGCCAATTTGGTCATTTGACCGGTTTTTCTTTATTTATCCTCAAAAACTTCAAAATTGATACCGTAAAAGGTACAAAACATAACGCTTACGGTATTTCTGCAACCGTTGAGCGACATCTCACAAAGAGCTGTGATGAGATTTGTTAACGTACTCATTAAGGTCAGTGTTATGCAAAAGGCATAACAAATGAGAAAGGTCACTACTATGGATGTGTCTCGTCGCAGTTTTCTAAAGTTCTGTGGTCTAGGCGTTCTTAGCGTTGGTGGATCTAGCGTTCTTGCAGCTTGCGCACCTAGCGAGAAAAAAGAGGAAGGCGCTAAAGATGCAAAGGTAGAGAACAAGGATAAGCCTGTTGTCTTCTTTAACCGCCAGCCTTCCAACAGCTCCACTGGTGAGCTTGATACAAACACTCTTAACTTCAACAAAGACACCTATTACGTTGGCTTTGATGCAGTTCAGGGTGCAGAGCTTCAGGGCCAGATGGTTCTTGATTACATCAAGGCTCACGCAGCTGAGCTTGATCGCAACAAGGATGGCATCATTGGTTACGTTCTTGCAATTGGTGACATTGGTCACAACGACTCTATCGCTCGTACTCGTGGTGTCCGTAAGGCACTTGGTACTGGCATCGAGAAGGACGGCAAGATTATTTCCGATCCAGTAGGCACCAACACCGATGGCTCCGCTTCTGTTGTTCAGGACGGCAAGCTTGAGGTCGGCGGCAAGTCCTATACCATCCGTGAGCTTGCTTCTCAGGAGATGAAGAACACCGCTGGTGCAACATGGGATGCTGCAACCGCTGGTAACGCAATTGCTGCTTGGTCTTCTTCCTTCGGCGATCAGATTGATGTTGTTGTTTCTAACAACGACGGTATGGGCATGTCCATCTTCAATGCATGGTCAAAGGCTCAGAAGGTCCCAACCTTTGGTTACGACGCTAACTCTGACGCTGTTGCAGCTATTGCTGACGGCTATGCAGGCACCATTTCCCAGCACCCAGATGTTCAGGCTTACCTGACTCTCCGTCTGCTCCGCAACGCTCTTGACGGCGCTGATATCAACACCGGCATTGAGTCCGCAGACGATGCTGGCAACAAGATTGACTCCAAGGACTACAAGTATGTTGCAGAGCAGCGTTCTTACTACGCTCTCAACCTTGCAGTTACCGCTGAGAACTACAAGGACAACCTTGACGCAACCACTACTTATCCAGAGGCTTCTAAGCAGCTGAGCGCAGACAAGCACCCAGAGAAGAAGGTTTGGCTCAACACCTACAACTCTGGCGACAACTTCCTTGGTTCAACCTATGTACCACTGCTCAAGAAGTATGCTCCACTGCTCAACCTCAACGTTGAGTTCATCGCAGGCGACGGCCAGACTGAGTCCAACATTACCAACCGTCTTGGCAACCCTGACGAGTACGATGCATTTGCATTCAACATGGTTAAGACCGACAACGGTTCTTCCTATACCCAGCTGCTTAAGTAATTAAGTAGTCGATAGCACGAAACAATACCGGAGGGGAGACACCTGCTCTCCTCCGGTGTTCTCGCGAATAAGCGCAATAACTTAGCGAGATAAGGGGTGATTACATGGCAGATACAGAAAACGATATCGTTCTAACAATTGATGGAATGAGCAAGTCCTTTGGACGTAACCGCGTTCTGGATCACATTTCAATGAACGTACGCCGTGGAACCGTTATGGGTCTTATGGGAGAGAACGGCGCAGGCAAATCTACCATGATGAAGTGCCTGTTTGGTACGTATCAAAAAGATGAAGGCAAGATATTTCTTGACGGCAAAGAGGTTAATTTCTCTGGACCAAAAGACGCACTTGAGAATGGCGTCGCAATGGTTCACCAGGAGCTTAACCAGTGCCTTGATAGAAATGTTGTAGATAACTTGTTCCTTGGTCGCTATCCCGTTAATGCAATGGGTGTTGTCGACGAGGGACGCATGAAAAAAGAAGCAAACGAGCTCTTTAGGCGTCTTGGTATGACTGTAGACCTGACACAGCCTATGAAGAACATGTCAGTATCTCAGCGTCAGATGTGCGAGATTGCAAAGGCAATTTCTTACAACGCTAAGATTATTGTTCTTGATGAGCCTACTTCTTCGCTTATGACTCAAGAGGTCGAGAAACTCTTTGAGATGATTCGTATGCTCAAAGAGCAGGGAATTTCACTGGTCTACATCTCTCACAAGATGGATGAGATCTTTGAGATTTGCGACGACATTTCAGTTCTTCGTGACGGTAAGCTTGTTATGACCAAGCGCTCTGATGAGACCAACATGAATGAACTTATCTCTGCAATGGTTGGCCGCTCACTTGAGAATCGCTTCCCAGATGTTACTAACACACCTGGTAAGACGTATCTCTCTATTCAGCACCTTTCAACTAAATATGAGCCATACCTTCAGGACGTCACCTTTGATGTAAAGAAAGGTGAGATTTTTGGCTTGTATGGTCTTGTCGGCGCTGGTAGAACAGAGCTTCTTGAGACAATCTTTGGTGTAAGAACCAGAGCTGCAGGTCGTGTCTATGTCAACGGGCACCTTATGAACTTCTCGACAGCCGCAGAGGCAATGGATCACGGCTTTGCCATGATTACCGAGGAGCGTAAGGCAAACGGCCTGTTCCTTAAGGGCGACCTGACGTTTAACACAACCATTGCAAACTTGAACCAGTACAAGTCTGGTCCAATCCTTTCTGATCCTAAGATGACTAAGGCTACCGTTAACGAGCTCAAGGTTATGAATACCAAGGCTCAGGGTCCATCAGACTTGATTTCAAGTCTTTCTGGTGGCAACCAGCAGAAGGTCATTTTTGGTAAGTGGCTCGAGCGCTATCCTCAGGTTTTCCTGATGGACGAGCCTACTCGTGGTATTGATGTTGGTGCTAAATATGAGATCTACCAGCTCATTATTGATATGGCTAAGAGCGGTACCACTATTATCGTAGTCTCTTCGGAGATGCCAGAGATTTTGGGAATTACCAACCGTATTGGCGTTATGTCCAACGGCAGACTCTCGGGCATCGTCAATACCAACGAGACAAATCAAGAAGAACTCCTGCGCCTCAGCGCAAAGTACCTGTAGGAGAGGATGATACAAATGCCAAAAACAGGTGGATCTGTTCTGACGGCCGAGCAGGAAAAAGAGCTGCTAAAGCCTATTGATCAGAAGATTGGTTCCATTCAGGCTCAGATTGATGAGCTTCGCGCAAATGGTACCAACAAAGTAATTTCAACACTGAGCGC
>JAHACE010000072.1 GCA_018376005.1 Atopobium sp.
TGCAACTTACCTGTTGGGGATGGCGCAAAACGTACTCTAACCTGCTTCTCTGACAAAACTCCTCCTTGGCAGTTATTTTCTAGCGAGAAAATCTAGTTTATGCATTCTTTAGTATAACGCTTGAACACACATGACCAAAAACGTTGCCTAGTCTTCAAACATATTGTGGTCTGCAAACTCTGCTTGAACGGTACGAATCATAAGGTCTACGTCTTCAAGTCCCAAGTGACGTTCCTTCTCGTCCGCCGCAAGTGTGTGCCTACGACGTGCCCAGTTCTCAAGTGCGGCAGGAGAAGACTCACGGGGAAGAGACCTAATTTCTGGGTCCAAGCGACGGCAGATGTCGCGGGAGTCAATAACAATAATCTTGCCCGCTTTTCTAGCTTCTGCGTAGCCATCAATGTTGAACATGAACCAAGAATCCTCAAAGGCAGCATTGTGGGCCATAAAAGGAATCTTTTTCATAGTTGCCAGCAGGGCCTCTTGGGCTTTTTTATCGTCTCTAAATGATTTTTTGCCCTCAACATCTTTCCAGGTAATCTGGTGAATATCGGCAAGAGGGACGCCCTTTTCTTTGTACATCTCTGGAATACCAAAGTAGGCGGTGTGAGGCTCTACGGCAACGGTATTGCGACCAAGATTCCAGAACTCAAAGCCCACGTTAACAATGTAGCCCAGCTCAGGGAAGCGCGACGTAGTCTCAATATCAATGCCCAAAACCGTGCCAGAAACGCTCTTCTCGACATAGGCAATTTGCAAGTCATTAAGAAGCGGACCTGCGGTTTTAAAGACAGCCTTAGGACGACGACGCTGCATCTTTGCAACGGCAGCCGCAAGATCGTCGTTTGAAAGACCGCGAGAAAGGCCAACGCCTCGATGGTTTCTGAGCCTCTCCACACCGTAGGTATCGCAGAGTGAGCGCGTTCTATCAGCAAGCTGCTGAATGACAGAAAACTCTACAGGCTCTTGGCCAAGCGGCGCTTCCTTCCAGGCATCAAGCAGCGTTTTAATGGCATCACAGTTTTTGTTGACCTCGCCGATGATGGATTGATCATCAACAAGAAGGCCAGGTATGACAAACGCATTAGCGTGCTCAATAGCTTGATTGATATCCATACACTCTCGCTTTGGTGGGTGAGAATTAGTTCAACATATAAGTATCTACCCTGAAGCGCGTATTCTTTGCGTCATTTTCTAGAAAGTGCGCGCCTCACTAAAAATGCGTGCTAGGCTGTTGAGTGCAACACAGTTCTATGAAAGGTTTTATGCATGTCTGATTTGAATGAGTCACTTGCTCTTTCTGAGGAGCTCCTTGCTTTTATTAAGCAGAGCCCTTCTATGTTTCATACCACGCAAACCATCAAAGAGTACCTGTTAGAGAACGGTTTTACCTATCTCTCCGAGGGTTCTTCTTGGAATGTTCAGCCAGGCGGCTCTTACTTTACCACGCGCAACAATTCTTCAATTGTTGCCTGGAAAGTTGGCGAGAAGTACCGTGAGTCCCAAACCTCAAGCGCTGATGCTCCTTATCACTTCCAGCTTGCTGTTGCCCATGGCGATTCTCCAACCTACAAGGTAAAAGCTCAACCAGAGCTTACCGGTGAGGGCAACTCGCTTCGTCTGAACACCGAGGCATACGGCGGCATGCTTGATCACACGTGGTTTGACCGTCCTTTGGGTATTGCCGGTCGTGTGCTGGTCAAAGTAGGAAACAAGGTAGAGTCCAGGCTAGTCAACATTGAAGACGATGTTGTCATGATTCCAAGCTTGGCTATTCATCTTGAGCACAAAAATGGTCTCTCGCCAGAGTTTAATCGTGCTAAAGATTTGATGCCACTCTTTAGTGCTGGAGAGCTTAATCCCGGCGCCTTTAACGCCCTGGTAGCAGACGCAGCAGGCGTGTCTCAAGAGGACATTCTTTCTCGTGATTTGTTCTTAGTTGATCACACGGGCGGCCGCATTTGGGGTGCTAAGAAGGAGTTTGTTTCCGCTGGTCACCTGGATGACCTTCAGTGCGCCTTTGTAGCGCTTAAGGCCTTCCTTGCTTCCTCAAATGAGAAGGACATCTCTGTGTACACCTGCTTTGATAACGAGGAAGTTGGTTCAAATACCAAACAGGGCGCTCAGTCCACATTTCTTAAAGACACCTTGCAGCGCGTAAACGCCACACTTGGCTTTACGCAGGAAGATTACTACCGTGCGCTCTCGGCATCTTTGCTGGTAAGCTGCGACAATGCACATGCGGTGCACCCCAATTATCCCGAGAAGCACGATGCGGCCAACAAGCCGTATCTCAATGGCGGCATGGTTATCAAGGAAGCGGCCCGTCAGTCGTACTGCACCGATGCGTTTAGCCGCGCTATTGTCGAGGCAATTTGGAAGCAGCAAAACCTTCCTTACCAGGTCTTTGCTAACAGAAGCGATATGCCAGGCGGATCAACGCTAGGCAACCTCTCCAACATTCAGGCCAGTATGCACGCCGTTGACGTGGGCCTGCCACAGCTTGCTATGCACTCCGTGTACGAGACCGCGGGCACCAAAGACGTACGTCGCATACAACACATTACTTGAAGGAGCTCCATGTCAGAAAAACAGCTTACTGCTCATGATATGGAGCTCCTAACTTGTGCAGGTATTTACGTTGAACCTCAGGCACTGAATGGCCCTGCGTTGGTATTCCCTATCTCAGATGGTGAGGGTGGAGAAATACGTGTGTTGTGGCAGGGCGGCGCCTATGAAAGTGCAACGTACACAGATTCTAGAAAGAATCAGCTGGTATTTCCTTATCTTGAGTTGTATGACTTGTTGTTTGAAGCTGCTTGTTCCGTACACTCAGTCTTAATGTTGGGTGCTGGTGGTTGCTCGTATCCTCGATATTTAGTGGCTCATTATCCAGAGGTTTCTTGTGACGCACTGGAGCTTGATCCTAAAATTGCAGACCTTGCTCGCAGCTATTTCTTTGTGGATGAAGCTATCAGAGAGAGTAATGGTAGGCTTCAGGTACAGGTAGCTAATGGAATTGAATATATAAAGAGCCTAGCTGCCTCTGATAACAAACGCTATGACGCAATCTTAAACGACTGAAATGTAGTTTCTGCGCAGATAGGAGAGGGAGCGCATCAGCTTGAAGTACTCCTAGATGCTGCTCGCACGGTGTTTGAGCAGGTAGAGATTGTACCTTTGGATCCAGAGATAGACCCAAGAGAGCCCGATAATCTTATGCTCGTTTGTCAGCGCGCTTAAGTGCAGTGAGCGCTAGCTTTTGGCTATTTATTAGTCAAAAGTTTTTAGTGATGTCAACGAATTTACATCGATAGAGAAATTAAAAAAATGAAGTGTAAAATAGAAGATACTGATTTTAGTTTTTGAATGATTCTCGTTTGGACACAACATAAATCGAATTCTTTAGTCTAGTTCAGCGCTCTTGATTGGAGAGATGAATATATGAAAGAATCGTTTTTATCAATAAAAGAAATCTTTCATATTGGTAATGGAAAAATCAATGCGCTAGTTTTTCTTGCCGTTTTAGCGGTTTTATCATCATTTCTTGAGATTTATTCGATTCAATATATGCAGTCACTTTCAGAAGTTTTTAGCACATCGGTTACAAATGATCTTCTCCAAATTGGTTTTATCTGCGCTAAGTTTTTGATGTTAATTGTGCTTTCAACAATAGTTAGAAATTACTTTTGCTTTAGAGTTTCTATTTTTTCAAATGACATCATTAAAAACGTAAGAGATAAAGCGTATTCAAAACTTATTGATATGAAATATGAATTAGCGACAATTCATGATAATGCGTATTATATTAATTTGATAGACAATAACGTAAATAGATTAAGCTTAATCTTTTCAACAAGCTTTTTTACTTTGTGCTCAGATATATTCGATACAGTGTGGATTTGTTTTTTTATGACACAAATAAATATCACTTCGTTATTTATTTTAATAATCGGCATATTACCATTAGTTTTAATCGGCAATATATCGGCATCTGAGCAAAAAAAGTTTGCAGAAAATACAATCAAATTCAATGAGGATTTGATTGAAAAGATTAATGAAACTAATGATAACTTTTCGTATATTAAAATATTTAAAGGCAGGGAGAGGGAAGCCGATCGTTTTAACCGTATAAATATTGATATTTTGGAGAACGATAATTTATCGAGTGCGGCACTTAGTATCTTCTTTGTTATAGAAAAAGGCGTTCGATATTTATTTGTTGCGATTTCATTATTCTTTTTATGTAAAGATGTGTTAATGCAGGATGGAAATTGGATGCTTCTTATCCCATTTTTGCTTTACGTACAAAGATTTTATAATCCATTTTCAAATTTGAATAAGTATTCTCAGTTAATTCAAAAATCCGTTTCAAGTGCAGACAAGCTTATAGACTTTATAATCTCAAAACCAACTGAAGAGATCCCAGCTATCCATTTTATTTCTGATTCATCTGAATCAGAAGTAGTTTTGACTGGCATATCAAAAAATTATGAATCTGAATCAATTCTTGAAGATGTCACTTTTAGATTTAAAGAAGGAGTCAACTTAATCGACGGAAAAAGTGGCGTAGGTAAATCCACCTTGCTCAAAATTCTTTTAGGATTAATTAAATCTTCGAGTGGGGAAGTGACCATTTATTCTCGAGAAGATGTCCTGAATTTGTACGCATATTCAGGACAGTCGAATAAGCTGTTTAATTTGTCCGTGATAGAAAATTTAATATATCCTAAAACCGTAGATCATCTCTCATCATCGGAAAGAATGAAATTAGAGAATCTACTAAATGAATTTGGATTCAGAACAAACATATTGAATAAAGATATTGCTAAAGAAGGTGAAAATCTTTCTGGAGGTGAAAGAAAGAGACTATCTATCCTTAGAGCACTAATTTATCCATCTAAAGTTGTAATACTTGATGAACCATTTGCAAACTTAGATCCGAAAAATATTGAAATTATCGCTCAGAAAATACAGGATCTTTCCAAGAACAGAATTGTTATTATTGTTTCTCACGAAACGTCTTTTCCTTCTTCTTTAAAATTTAATACACACTTGACTATTAGTGGTATCTAAAGGTTTCTTTGGTTTAATTCATTCTCAAAATCCAGAAGCAGACCCAACAGAGCCAGATAATCTTATGCTCGTTTGCCAGCACGCTTAAGCGCGGTAAGCGCAAGTGCTAGGCAGCTGCTCATCAAGGCAATTCCAATACCAAAGAGTACCAAGAAACCGTGAGCTGAGCCGTCTACAATCAAGCTCCAAATAATGAGTGCACAAGCTGAGACAAAGCAGCTTACGCCTGCAATTCTTGAGTAGATAAGAGTGGAATCTTTTTTGCCAAAGACAGCGCGCACCAAAAGTGGTGAGCCGACTGTTGTAAGGGCATAGGCAATTCCAAAAAGGAAGGTCCCTGCAAGCAAAAGTGGAAGTACTGGGAGCTTAAATGCCAGCATAAGTAAGCCAACAATACCTGAGATAATTCCTACAAAGCAGGCAAGCTTTACAGAGATATCGCTCAAAGCACCTAGCAGCACTTTTCCAATTGCTTGACCGAGCATGGTTGTTCCGGCAAGAAGGCCTGTGGCAGCGGCAATGGCAGGAGCGGTTTCTGCAAATGTTGCAGCATAGCTAGGGAAGTACTGGGAGATTTGCTGGTTAAAGGTAATGAGTGCATAAAACGCAGCAACCATATAAAATTCTGGATATTTCATTGCGTCATCAGCAGAGATGTCGTTTGAAGAAGCGTCTTCAACTTCAACGGTTTTCTCGTCAGTAGAGGAGAAGGTAAGAGGTGTAAGACCAAGGTCTTGGGGTTTCTCGCGCACTACAAAAAGGGTAAAGGGAAGTGTTCCAACAAGCATAACCAGGGCAAAAATTAGGTAGCAAGCACGCCAACCTTCTGGACCAGAGGAGATAATGGCAGATCCGATGGGGTTAAAGACAGTGCCGCCAATACCGGTAAATGCAAAGCAGAGACCCATAAAAGTACCAACGCGCTGGTCAAACCAATCATTAATGAGGGCGGGGACGCACAAAAACATGAGAGCTGGTACGCCAATGCCAAGTCCCACTGCACAGAGATAAAAATGCCACATTTCTTGAGCTGCTGACATAGCTCCATATGAGATTGCGCAAATGATAACGCTTGCAGAAAGGACCAGGCGCGTGTCGTGCGTTTTGTAGAACTTGCCTATGAATGGCAGAACTACCGTCATGGCAATACAGAGTACCGAGAAGACCGCAGAGAAGGCAACGCGAGGAACGCCAAAGTATTGTGAAACTGGTGTGATGAAGATGCCAAAGCACGTAAGGATAATGGCGCACGGCAAAAACATGACGACAATACAAGTTGCAACGATGGCGTATGCATATTTAGTGCCGAGTAAACGTTGTAGCACTGAGGCTCCTCTCTTTTGACCAGAAATAGTGTAGGCGATGTGCCGTAAAAAGGACACATCGCCTACCAAGTCGCACAAATTTTTTTGAAAGGTAACTCAGGATTTTACGTGCGTAAGATCTTAGCTGTCAGAACCTCTGCGGTTCTCGCCCTCAAGAGCGCGGATTGGTCCGATGTCCTGAGTGGTCTCAAGAGCGCCCAGGTAGTTACCCTCTTCAT
>JAHACE010000073.1 GCA_018376005.1 Atopobium sp.
CTCAACGGTTTTCAAGACCGCCGCATTCAACCACTCTGCCACCTCTCCAAAGCGGTAATATCCTACCGCATAATTCAGTTTTTTGCGAGTAGGGGATTTGGTAAGTTAGGTTTTGCTTCATAATTGAGAGTAGACAAATAAGCGTCAGAGTCATGAAAGATTTACGTCAGAATCACGACAGATAAGCGTCAGGTTCGTGACGGATTCGCGTCAGAACTGCGTAAGAATCACGACAGCAACTAGACAAGAGAGGAGCAGCCATGAGTAACGAAGCGCAAGAGCCTTTGACCCCACAGGCTGCTCTTGATCAGAAGTACATGAAACTTGCTCTTGAACAGGCAGAACTTGCAGCACAGATAGGAGAAGTACCTATCGGCGCAGTTGTAGTGTGCGATGGAGAGGTTATTGCCGTTGCACACAATCGCCGTGAGATAGATAACGACCCTTCTGCACACGCTGAGTTTCTCGCCATGCAAGAGGCCTCAAAAAAGCTTGGCCGCTGGAGGCTTTCGGGCTGTACGGTTTACGTGACGCTGGAACCTTGCTTAATGTGTGCAGGATTGATGGTCAATGCTCGTATTGATCGCTGCGTGTTTGGTGCATTTGACCCCAAGGGCGGCGCAACGGGCACGTTGTTTGACGTGAGCGGTGATCCAAGACTCAATCACGAGTTTGCGGTCTCAGGTGGAGTATTAGCAGACGAGGCATCTGCCCAGCTTAAAGCCTTCTTTAAAGAGCGTCGTAAAAGCAAAAGTTTGGAAAAATAAGAAGTCTGGAAGAATTATTTAAAAGAGATTTTGATTTCACTAGCAGCTATCAGCAAAGCTCCAAGACCAATGAAAGCTACTAGAAGAATGAGCTTTATAGCCATTGAGATGCTGAATACAAAAGATAGAGTCGCGCTTACTAACAGGAATAATGCAAATACAGTGATTGTGATTAAGATTAATTTGTCATTCTCGTCAGCTGTTTGGGGCTGAGACGCGTGCCCTTGGACATTTTGATTAGTTACATTTTTATCAAAGACGATAGAGAGTGTAATAAAAGAATTTATAAGCACGAGAACAGCATAGAGATACCAATAGTTGTAAGAGACAAGAAAATAGAGGAAACACCCAGATAATACAGTCCTGAAGGACGAGATTTTACCTGTTCTATAAAATGTATGAAGTCCGGCAAAGCCACCAATAAAAGCTAATAGCCCGTAGGTTAATCGGGACGAGTATTTGCTTGAGGTTACTTGTTCAGATGAATTACTGACATCCGTCTCAGCCATAAGAGCCTCCAAAGTATGCCGTAAACACTCTTATAAATTCATAAAATATTTTATAAGAGTATTATATCACAATATGTAATAAATTTCATAAAGTGTTCTTTGGAGAATGGAATTGTAGTTCTAGATCACCTGGAAAATAAAGAAATCAAGGTAATGGCTCTCGGGAACACCCCAAAGAATTGGGTGGTCAGGAGCTTGCTGTCGCTCTTCAATTTGCTTGAGCTGTACGTTGGTGTGGTGAGCTGCCTCGGCAATTGCTTGGGCGAGAAGATCTCTGGTCATGAAGTGTGAGCAGGAACAGGTTGCCAGGTAGCCGCCTCGAGGTAGCAACTTCATGGCTGCAGCGTTGATTTCCTTATAGCCACGCATGGCGCTGCGAACCTTGTCGCGTGTCTTGGTAAATGCAGGCGGATCCAAAATGATGAGGTCAAACGGACCTCCCTCTGCTTTGAGCTGAGCGCGGTCTTGCGCTAACTCTGGTAGGTATTCAAGAACATTTGCGCAGGTAAAGTCCATGTGGTCTGCCAAACCGTTGAGCTCTGCATTTTGGCGCGCAAGATCAATGGCAGTTTGGCTGACGTCTACACAACGGACAAATTCTGCTCCTCCTGCTGCAGCGTTAAGGCCAAACGGACCAACGTGGCAGAAACAATCCAGTACACGACGGCCTTGTGCAAGCTGACGAACTGCTCGACGGTTGTATTTTTGATCCAAGAAAAAGCCTGTTTTTTGACTATTCTCCAGGTCAAGATTGAATTTGAGTCCGTTTTCAGTTGCAAGAACATGAGTTGAAGGCAGAGCAAGAGAGCTGTCTGCAAGCAAGCCATTCTCGTCGGGAGAAGCGCCTGTCCACCAGCCCTTATATTGTGGAAGCCCTTCTTTAAGGCGCGAAGGAGAGTCGTTCCTCTCGTAGATGCCATCAATTGCCTGACCGTCTGCAGAGAAAACCTCAAGTAGCAGCGGATAGATAACGTTGCGCAGGTGCTCCATGCCTACGGTTCCTACCTGCGCAACAAGCACGTTCTCGTAGCGGTCTACGATCAAGCCAGGAAAACCATCGGCCTCAGAGAAGATAATGCGGCAGCAATTGGTGTCGGGCTCAGTACCTGGTAGAGCGCGGTTTCCCATAGTGGTTTTGCGGTGTTCCCACGCCCAGCTAATCTTGCGACTCCAAAATGCTTCGCTGAGCCTATCGTTGGCGTTTCTTGTCACAATTCTGACGCGAATCTTACTCATTTCTGACAGAAGACCAGTTCCCTGGTAGGTGCCGTTCTCTTCAAAGACATCAACGATGCAACCATTTTGAGCACACTCGCCACTTTCTGGAGATGGCTCCATGCGAATGACCTCGCCCTCAAAGACCCAAGGATGTCCGCCCGCAAGTGCGCGAGCAGCTTTCTTGGTGATAATAACCTGCGGATAAGGGCGGAGTTGCTTCATGATGGTCTTTCTCGCGAGAAGTGCTTACAAAAAAGCTGGGTGTCTGCGAGCACCCAGCACCTATGTTCAAAAGTTACAGAATCAAATTGCAGAGAGCCATAATGGGGAATATTGCCTGCTTGATGGCTGCAGAGCGTTTGTCGGGAGAAGTTACATAGAGAAGAATTGCGGCAAATGCCATTGAACATACAGCAAAGATAACAAGCGCTTTACCAGCTGGATTTCTGGTAGCCATCAAGAAGACGCCAACGAATACCTCAATGGCAAGAAAGAGATTGTAAAATCCCTGGTTGAAAGCCATTTTTTCGGTACTTTCTGCCTCTTCTTTTGTCATGTTAAAGGCCTTGAGTGTGCCGTCAGAAGTCCAGGCAAATGACTCAAGATAAAAAATAACCACATGAAGAGCTGCTGCTCCAAGAGCAAAAATTACACCAACGCCATTAAAAGGGCCCATTTTGATTCCTTTGCTGTATGAGCTAACTGCATCTGATTATAGATTACGTGTGTCGGCCATATCTGCCGCCAAATCCAAATCCTTTGCCTCTTGACCTTGAGCCCGAGAACATCGAGCGCGTGGTCTTAGTGGTAGAACGGGAATCCTGAAGCATAATGCGACCCGAGTCATAAGAAAAGCCAGGTAGATCCCATGTAGGAATGAGCGCTTTTGTGAAGTACTCAATTTCTCTGAGCGGCGTGACCTCATCTGGTCCCATAAAAGTGAATGCCTGACCTGCGGCCCCAGCGCGGCCTGTTCGGCCAATGCGGTGAACATAATCCTCAGGGTCAAGCGGCACGTCAAAGTTAATGACTGCGTCAATGCCCTGGATATCAATGCCGCGGCTCATGACGTCGGTTGCAACAAGAACCTGAATGGCGCCACTGCGGAATCGCTCCAGTGCTCTTGCGCGAGCCTTTTGCGGACGGTCCGCATGCATAACATCAACCTTGAGACCTGCGGCTTTGAGATTTTTGTAAATGCTGTCAACGCGCGACTTTGTCCTACAGAACACC
>JAHACE010000074.1 GCA_018376005.1 Atopobium sp.
AGGGACCCTCTCGAGTCCCTTCTTCTTTAGTTCATATATAGAACATTTGTTCTAATTAATTGCTTTTAGCCATTCTTTTTCTACTCTCGCTTGATGAGAGAGAATGTTTTTTGAAGTTTTTCTTTCAATACCACCTGAATAATCGTCGAGAATTGCATCAAGCGCCCTTCTCGACCTTCTCATTGCGTGGAGAAAACTCCTTTGTGCTTCTTTAGTCAACAAGGCGTGCTTAGTGAGAAAAGCTATTCCGAGCAGTGAAGCTGTGGATATAATTGCAAACTTTATCTTCATTATGCTTCTTTACCGTTTGATAGTTTTTCAACTAAAGCAGCAAGCTCTTCCTCATCATTGAATTCGATTTCGATTTTATTCTTGCCGCGAACATTTCGCACTTTGACTGGAGTATCCAAAGCAATTCTTAATTGCCTTGCCGCACGTTTATATGCCTGTGGAGTTGGTTGTCTTTTTGGTTTCTCTACATTAGTGACAGAAAATAGTGGAGCAAGGTTTTCTGTCTGGCGGACAGACAAGTTCTCTTCAATCACTTTCTGAGCAAGTTTAATTCTTCCTTCTTTGCCACTAACGGAAAGAATTGCACGAGCATGTCCAGCACTAATACGCCCTTCTACCATCAAAGTCTGCACCTCAGTTGGAAGGTCAAGAAGGCGTAGGGTATTTGTGATTGCAGATCTTGATTTTGAGAGAACCTTGGCCAAATCGTCTTGAGTTAAGTTTTCCTGTTTAATTAACTGCTTATAACCTTGTGCTTCTTCGATTGGGCTTAAGTCAGATCTCTGCAAATTTTCAATAAGAGCAAGCTTGAATACTTCCTCGTCAGAAATTGCTTTGATTACAACAGGTACTTCCTCTAATTTTGCAAGTTTTGCAGCCTGGAAACGTCTCTCACCAGCAACAATTTCGTAGTGGTCGCCCTTCTCGCGAACAAGAAGTGGCTGAAGAATACCGTTTTGCTTAATAGAATCACTGAGTTCAGTGAGCTCAGCTTCGTCAAAACGCTTGCGAGGCTGGTCTTTATTTGGCTTAATCTTCTTCAAAGGCAGCGTGGTAGTTTCTTTTTTATTACCAACCTCAGCATCTACCTCGCTAAAGAGCGAATTAAGGCCTTTACCAAGTCCTGATTTTTTAACCACGACGATTCACTTCCTTTGCAAGTTTGTTATATGCAAGTGCGCCCATACTTATTCGTGCATACATGGTTACTGGCAAACCATGACTTGGTGCCTCAGCAATTTTGACGTTTCTTGGAATAAGTGTCTTGAATACCTTGTTACCAAAGTAATTAGATACTTCATTGACTACCTGCTTAGATAGGGAAGTTCTACTATCAAACATGGTCATTACTACGCCAAAGATTTCAAGATCTGGATTAAGCTGTTTTTGCACCATCTTCATTGATTCAACAATCTTGGTAACGCCTTCTAGTGCATAATACTCGCACTGAATTGGGATAAGAATGCTGTTTGCAGCAACTAAAGCGTTAATTGTTAGAAGACCTAGTGATGGTGGGCAATCAATCAAAATGTAGTCAAAATAGTCTTTAACCTGTTCAATCGCCTGCTTTAATATATTTTCTCTTGAGTCAACAGAGACAAGTTCAATTTCAGCACCGGCAAGTTGAATGGTTGCTGGTGCAATAGTTACGTATTTCTGAACTGTTTGCTGCAATACCTCTTCGATTGGCGTTTCATTGAGAATTACGTCATAAATATCAGCTTCAAGTTCCTCTTTATCAATTCCAAAACCACTTGTCGCATTTCCTTGTGGGTCAAAATCGATAATCAGAACTTTCTTCTTTGTTTCACCTAATGCAGCAGCAAGATTAATTACGGTAGTTGATTTTCCAACTCCACCTTTTTGATTAATTACTGCCAGAACTTTAGGATCTCTATCCTGAAATCCCCTCGAAAGGTCGTTGTAGCTCATTTATCCTCCGTTTGACCAAGTTTATTTAATAATACAGAATGTTTCACGTGAAACATTCAACAATTACCCTCTTCTTGCAACAAACGGATTTGATTTTGCCATTCCATTTTTTCTTGGTAATTTAATTTTGCTCTTTGCAACTTTTTTGTATAAAAGAATTTCTCGATGGCCAATATTGTTTGGTAACTCAAATGTTTCACGTGAAACATTTTCGTATCCAAAAATTTTGGCTGCCTGAGAGGCGTCCTGAAGCTCTATCTCATCAACATTGGCCTTCATTACTATAAGAGTGCCTTGAGGGGCTAAGAAAGGCTCTGCGTACTCCAAAAGAATATTTGTCTTCGCAACAGCTCTAAAAGTCACAAAATCAAACTTCTGTTTATATGCATTTGGAATTTCTTCTGCACGAAGCTTCTCGGCTCTAACTCTCTCATTTAGACCAATCACATCAATCATTGACTGAACCGCATTGATCTTTTTTCCGATAGAATCAACCAATAGTGTTTTATTATCACTCATGATTGCAAGAGGCAGTCCAGGAAAGCCTCCGCCGGTACCAATATCAATATAGTTGTGAGTACCAGATAAAAACTCATTACTCACTTTGAGTGGTAACAAAGAATCAAGAATATGGAGCACTAGCGCGTCATCAACTGAAGTAATTCTTGTGAGGTTGAGATTCTTATTTATCTCAATAAGTAGTTCAATATGTTTCAGAAGCTGTCTTCTCTGGAGTTCTGTTGAATCGATTCCATAGTTAAGGAGAAGCTCCTTCAGTACATTCTCTTTTGAATTGTATAAGGACTTCTCTGATTCAGACATTGTTTCTCCTGTGACAAAACTTCTTGTAACAAGAAGAATTGTCACAAAAAAAGAGGAAGGCGTAAACCTTCCTCATCAAATTACTAAAGCTTGTTAGAAGTTCTTAGCTATTAATAGCAGTTACCACAACGCGACGATATGGATCATCGCCCTCAGAGTGTGTAGTAACCTCAAGGTTGTCTCTCAGTGCGATGTGAATAATGCGACGCTCATAGCCACTCATTGGAGCAAGAGAGACCTTACCAGTCTTCTTAGCACGAGCAGCAGCAGAGAGGGCCATCTCCTGAAGCTTATTGCGGCGGCGGCTCTTGTAGCTCTCAACATCAACAGATACTGGATAGTGGAAGTGAAGCTTAGCACTCATCAAAGAAGAGAGAACCATCTGAAGAGCCTCAAGTGTATTACCGTGACGACCAATAAGAATTGCAAGATCGCCGCCGGTTACGTCAAGAATAAGTTCTCCATCTTCACCGTCGTACTCATCAATTGCACAGCTATTCTCACCAAAGAAGGAGAGAAGCTCTCTTAGATAAAAGACAGCGGTATCAGCAATCTTATTCATCTCAGCATCAGTAAGCTGAATTCCAGCTTCAAAATGCTCTCGAATTGAAGCAAACTCGTCTTGTGAATCAACGACAGGAGACTCATTAAGAGCGTTTGGCTCAGAAACGAAAGTCTCATCCTCCATGTCGTCCTCCAGTCAATATAAAAAGTTTAACTATTAATCTATCGTAAAAATTTTTGTAAACAAAAGTTATTTTGTTTAACCCCAGCTACTAAGCCTTTTTGTGAGGGCGTGGCTTCTTTTCTTTTCTCACCACGTCAACCTCGATTGGCTTATTAGCCATCTGAGCCTCAGCCTTAAGCTTCTCTTTTTCCATAATGCGCTTGGTAATAAGCTGCTGCTGAGCAAGCTGCCAAATACCAGAAGTGACGTA
>JAHACE010000075.1 GCA_018376005.1 Atopobium sp.
ATTGCTACTGGAACCGAGCTTCCAGAAGACAGTGATGCCTATCGCTACAGGACGTATGCAAAGAAATATGCTGCTCTCATGCATCAGGATGAGGGACTGTCTTTTGATAGGGCAGTTCGCATGAAACAGATTGCCGATGAGCACATGGAATATCTAGAAAGAAAGCACATGGTAAAGATGTTTGAGCAGCAGCCTATTCGCATTCTTATTACTTCTCATAAAGATGTTGATGTTCCCGCAAGCAACTACCTTCAGCCTATTCAGGTAGGACCAGGTCAGAAGAGTAATCGCTTTACGTATATGCTCCACGACGATGAGGGCGATAACATTACCGAGAAAAACCCAATGTACTGTGAGATGACTACGCAGTATTGGGCATGGAAGAACATCACAAATACTCGCTATGTTGGCTTTGGTCATTATCGTCGCTACTTTAACTTTACCGATACGGTTTATCCAGAAAATCCGTTTGGTGAGGTTATGGATGACTTCATTGATGAAGATGCCATTAAGAAATATGGTCTTGATGATCAGACCATTGCCCAGTGCATTGAGGGCTATGACCTCATTACTACTGGGGTAAAGGATATTCGCAAATTCCCTGGAAGCGCTAATACACCTCTTGAGCAGTACCATTCCGCTCCGCTGCTTCATCCAAAGGATATGGATACTATGGCTGCGCTTATTATTGAGCGTCACCCAGAGTATGCAGAGGATGTAAACGCTTTTCTCAACGGTCATCAACAATGCTTCTGCAACATGTACATCATGCGCAAAGAGCTCTTTGACTGAGCGTCTCTTTAATATCTGGCGTATGCATATGCTGCGCACAGAGGGCAAAAACTGGAAGGTAAAAGAGCTGCAATGCATTCACTTTACTAATCCAGAGCCTCGTCAGAAGTTTATTCCTCTCTTTGAAGAGAAGCCTGAGATTGCAAGCCAGAACGTTGTTCCTGTTGTTTTTGCAGCAGACAACAACTATGTTCCAATTCTTACCTGCGCTATGGGCTCAATGCTTGAAAACGCCGATCCTAACCGTTTCTACGATGTGGTCGTTCTCAACACCAATATTGGCGGATCAAAGCAGGAGCTGGTTAAGAAGCACTTCTCGCGTTATAAAAATGCTCGTATTACGTTCTATAACGTGTGGCGTATGGTTAAAGACTACAAGCTAGATACTAATAATGCTCACATTAGTGTGGAGACATACTTCCGTTTCTCTTATTGCCGCAACGCTTGATATTGATTATCTGGCAAACCTTAACGTTCGCGGTGGAGACCGCATGAAGTACAGCCTTGACGTGCTTAACCTCAAGAATCCTTATGCGTACTTCCAGGCGGGAGTTATGGTCTTTAATACCGCTGAACTGCGCCGCTATCACACTGTTCCAGAATGGTTGCGCATTGCATCCAATCCAATCTTTATCTACAACGATCAAGATATTCTGAACAGCGAGTGCCAGGGTCGCGTTGTTTATCTCCCAGCAGACTGGAACGTGACACACAACATTTTTGGACGTGCCGAGAAACTCTATCCAATGGCACCAAATAGCGTCTTTGATGACTATCAGGCAGCACGTCGTGCCCCAAAGATTGTTCACTTTGCTGGTGCTATTAAGCCTTGGCAGAACGCCAGTTGCGACATGGCTTCCTATTTCTGGAAGTACGCGCGTAACACTCCGTTCTACGAGGTTATTATTCAGGACATGGTGCCAGGCGCTAGAAATGACGCCGATGTCACAGAGTTCCACGAGCGTGCGCTTTCTGATGCAAGTCCTCTGCGCAAGATTATTGACCCCATTGCACCATATGGCAGCGCAAGGCGAGAAGCCCTTAAGGCCCTTGGTAGAACCTTAAGAGGACGCAAATAAATACCTGGTAGGTGCAAGATTTCTTGCACCTACGTTTTTATGTTTGGAGTAGTAATGGCAGCACTTTCGCCAAAAGATGTCGCTCGTGCGGCAGAACTCAATAGAATCTTGAACCATGCGGCATACGCCTACTATGCCCTTGATAATCCAGAGCTTACTGACGCTGAGTTTGACCGCCTTCTTATTGAGCTTCAGCAGCTTGAGGCAGCATATCCAGAGCTTGTAACTGTGGATAGCTATACCCAGCGCGTAGGAGGCTATGTCTCCGAGCAGTTTGAGCCTGTCCAGCATGCCGCTCGCATGTATTCCATGGACGATGCCATGAACCTAGAAGAGCTGGATGCATGGCTTTCCAGAACTGATGAGGCTCTTGGTGCATCACCTACAAACCCTGTGGCATATACCTGTGAGCTAAAGATTGACGGCTTAGGTGTTGCACTCACGTATCGTGACGGACAGTTTGTACGTGCTGCTACACGAGGTGATGGTAGTACGGGAGAAAACGTTACGGCAAACGTTTTGACTATCTCTGACGTTCCACGAGAGCTGGCGCTCGCTGGCCTAGAGCAGGTTGAGAATAGAGGCCTTAATCAGAGCATTGAGGTGCGCGGTGAGGTCTATATGCCAAAGCATTCCTTCATCCGCTTGAATGAAGATGCAGATGCTGCTGGTAAACAGCCTTTTGCTAACCCAAGAAATGCAGCTGCTGGATCTTTACGCCAAAAGGACCCAAAGATTACCGCTCATCGAGACCTTGAGACCTTTATCTATGCGGTAGCCGATGAGGGTCCTCTTGATGTTCACAGTCAGTGGGAGTTCTTAAACTGGCTCCGTAGCTGCGGCTTTAATGTTAATCCTCATGCCCGTCGTTGCCTGAGCGCTCAGGAGGTTCATGATTTCTGTGCGCAAGCTCTTGAGCAGCGAGGAGACCTTAACTACGACATTGATGGCGTGGTGGTAAAGGTTGACTCTTTTGCCAGCCAGGAAGCTCTAGGATTTACTTCTCGTGCTCCTCGTTGGGCTATTGCATTTAAGTTCCCACCAGAGGAAAAGCAGACCGTTTTGCGAGAAATTCGTATTCAAGTTGGTCGTACAGGCGTACTCACACCTGTTGCTGAGTTTGATCCTGTTACTGTTGCAGGTTCTACCATTGCACGTGCAACCCTCCACAACCTTGACGAGATTCGTCGTAAAAACGTGCGCGAGGGCGATACCATCATTGTCCACAAGGCAGGAGATGTCATTCCAGAGGTTGTAGGACCAGTTTTGAGTCTTCGACCTGCAGATGCTGTTGAGTTCCAGATGCCAGCTACCTGCCCAAGCTGTGGCAGCCCTGTTATTCAGGAAGAAGGAGAAGTAGCTTTCCGCTGCGTCTCTATTGATTGCCCTGCTCAGGCAGTTGAGCGCCTGATTCACTGGGGTAGCCGTAAGGCCATGGATATTGACGGCCTTGGCGACGAGCTTATTAACCGTATGGTAGAAGAGGGTGTCCTCTCTGACGTTGCTGATTTCTACGACAAACTCACGGAAGAGATGCTGGCAAATATGCCTACAGGTCGTGTCTACGATACCGATACTGCAGATCACCTTTCTGGCGATAGTATTCCTGTGGGTCACACTATTGCCAAGAAGGTTATGGCAAAGGTTGAGGAATCAAAGACGCGTGGTCTTGGACGCGTACTCTTTGGTATTGGCATGAGGCACGTTGGTGCTAACGTCGCAGAGCTGCTTGCCCAAGAATTTGGCTCCATTCAGGCGCTTGCTACAGCTCCTGTCGAGAAAATCGCTGAAATCCCAAGTATTGGCCCTAAGATTGCAGAGTCTGTACACGAGTTCTTCTCGATACCAGAAAATGTTGCCGTTATTGAGCGTCTTCGTCAGGCAGGCGTAATGCTCGAGGAAGAGAAGCCAGAAAACGAGCTTCCTCAGACGCTTGCTGGACTTACCTTTGTTTTAACGGGAACCCTTGAACACTTCACACGTGATGAGGCTGGTGCCCAGCTCAAAGCTATGGGAGCAAAGGTTTCTGGCTCTGTATCCAAAAAGACTAGCTTCGTAGTAGCAGGAGAAGCCGCGGGATCTAAGCTTACAAAGGCTGAGAGCTTGGGCGTTCCCGTACTTGATGAGGCTGCGCTCCAGCAAATTCTTGAAACAGGTCAGGCACCTGCATAAATGTGCATGGTTAGTAACAAGGTGTTGATTTATAATGCTTCGTTACCGTCAGTAAAAAGGAGGCGACCAAATGAACCTACTAAAAAGTAAGTATGTTTCTCTTGGAATGATGTTTTTGATTTTAGCAATCATCCTGGGCGCAGCATCAAACGTTAATGACCTCTTTATCGGTATGATTTATGGCGTTTCTCTAGGAATATTGATTTTAGGATTGCTTGTAACTCAAAAAAGATTGCCTTTATGTAATCGATAATTGATCCAAAGGGCACAGCCATGGCAGATAAAAACATTTTGGTTCTTTGCTATTCTCGCTGCACTACCTGTAAGAGAGCTCTTAAATGGCTTGATGAACACGGTGTTTCTTATACACTGCGCGATATTAAAGAGGAGAATCCAACTGCAGAAGAGCTTGCTGAGTGGCACAAGCTGAGCGGTCTCTCCATCAGGAAATTCTTCAATACTTCAGGCATGGTGTATCGCGATAATAACATCAAGGAGCAGCTTGATGCAGGTATGAGCGATAGTGATGCCTATAAGTTGCTTGCCACTACAGGCATGCTGGTAAAGCGCCCCTTGGTGGTTGCAGGTAATACTATCTTGCTTGGATTCAAGGAGCCTGCGTGGGAAGAAGCACTTCTGTATTTTTTCTTACGTGTTTGAATATGTATCGCCTTTGGTGTTTTGTTGCAAGCTAGTCCTCGTCATCAACCATTTCTACAACAGGTTTACCCATGTAATTGATGCCGTCAACCAGCTCTTCCAGAGTAATTCTCTGACCCAAAATAGTTGCCTGAACAAGCTCTTTGTAGAACTCACGAGCTTCATCCATAAGATCAAGAATGCTTTCAGTCTTAATCTCTCCTGTGTAAGGTTCTTTCCAAGGCAGACGCTTGAGGTTTGCCGTAGGAAAGTCTTCAGTCTTAACAATACGATGAGCCATCGCGGCAACGTATGAATTGTTTGAAGGACGCATGAACTTCTCGGTCTTATATAAAACGTCAGGAAGCTTGGTAGTGTATTTAGGATCAGTGCGCTCTACCGTGTGGTAAATGCGAGCGTAGTCCTGGAGGGCTTTCTCGTACTCACCA
>JAHACE010000076.1 GCA_018376005.1 Atopobium sp.
ATTAGCCATCTGAGCCTCAGCCTTAAGCTTCTCTTTTTCCATAATGCGCTTGGTAATAAGCTGCTGCTGAGCAAGCTGCCAAATACCAGAAGTGACGTAGTAGAGAAGAACAGCTGCTGGCACAGTCCAACCAAACCAGAGCATCATGAGGGTCATCATGCCGCCCATCATGTACTGCTGGGTACGCTGCTCGCCGGAGCTTGTACGAGCATTTACTGCCATGGAAAGGAAGGTAGTAAGACCAAACAGAAGAACAAAAATCATGTAAGGGATAGCGGTAACAAAGCCATCAACAGCAAAAATGTCGGATGTTGCACGCGCAATAGAAGGAAGAATGTTGTAGAAGCGGGAGTCTACTGGAACCATCTTTGCAACGGTAAAGAGTGCAATAAAGATAGGGGACTGTAAAAGCAGTGGTAGACAACCACCAAGAGGATTGAAGTTGATTTCTGCGTAACCATAGAGGCCGTCTGCTTGTTGGTCATTGGAACCAGGATAATACGGATGATGATGGTAAGCAGGATAACTGCCATACCCCAGTCTCCCGAGAATGATTGAAGTCCCGCTAAGACTGTGTATAGAAAGTTAACAATCCAATCCCACATATTTCCTCCGGTGCGTTCCTTTACGGAACGGGATCGTATCCTCCCTTATGAAAAGGGTGACAGCGAGCAATACGCTTAAGAGCAAGCCAACTTCCCTTTTTAACACCGTACTTTTGTATAGCTTGAACTGCATATTCAGAGCAAGTAGGTCTGTAGATACAGTGCGGCTTAAAAAGGGGAGAGATGTTTCTTTGATAGAAACGAATAGCACCTAGGAACAAGTTTGCGAGAAAAGAACCTTGTCTTTTCTCGCTCATTTGACCCCTGTCTTTCTTAACAGAGCATCCAAAGAAACGCTTATATCAGTAGGATTAGCGCTGTGTGTATCTTTAGTCGCAAAGAGAATAATGCCGTATCCCTCAACAGGTAAACCGCTCTTTCGAGCTGCTTCGCGTAAAACGCGTTTACACCTGTTTCTAAATACGGCGTTACCTAGTCTTTTTGGAGCTACAAAGGCTACCTCGGAAGGATGTGCCTCAGTGGATGGTGCTACTCGTATACGAAGAACAGAACTTTGAGCCCTCTTCCCCGCAGAGAAGACCCTTTCAAACTCTGAACGAGATTTAATGGTCTTCACAGAAACATTCCTTAGACAGTGAGGCGCTTACGGCCCTTAAGGCGACGACGAGCGAGAACGGCACGACCATTCTTAGTTGCCATACGTGCACGGAAACCGTGGGTAGTTGCGCGCTTGCGCTTATTTGGCTGGTAGGTACGCTTCATAGCTATTTCCTCCCGAACGGGTACAGTATCGATTAAAAAGCCTACAGATTGTACTCGCGTTTATGGGTACCTGTCAAATTTTCTATGCAAATACCTCAACTTTTTCTCTTTTTCATTCAAAAAACTTAGCGAGAAAACCTTTCATTTTGAAAATTTCACTTGTGATACATGAAGAAATTTGTTGAAAGGAATATTTCTGCAAGCTGAAATATGTCCGTTAAATGCTACTATCATTCAGTACGTCTTTCACAAAGATATAAAGTTATCTACAGATGTTTAACACTTGTTGAAAACTTTTATTCAACGTGAAAGAAAACGAAAAGTTTTCTTCATTTGTTTAACAATTGTTGAAAAGGAGGTGTCATGGCAAGAGATTTCTTTCCTTTTGTTGAGGAAAACACTAACCAGGATGAAAAAGATGCTGGTTCTGATAACTCTCTCACCGTCCGCTATGCTGCGCGTATTGCAGTGTATGACGATAAAGCCGCAGCACCTCGCGTTGTTCTTGTAGAACCTAAAGATGTTCGTTCTTATCTTGACGAGATTGCAGCAACCGTTAACCAGCTTGCACACGAGCAGGGTGGAAAAATTCCTTTTATGGTTATGCGCGAGATTGTGGAGAATTTCATTCATGCCCGCTTTGTAGCACCCACAATCTCAATTATGGACAACGGAAATACCATTAGGTTTTCAGATCAAGGACCTGGAATTAAAGAGAAAAACCGAGCTCTTGAGTTTGGTACCTCTTCTGCAACAGAAGAAATGAAATCGTTTATTAGAGGCGTTGGTTTTGGTCTTCCTTACGCTCAGCAATATATGGTTGAGAAGGGTGGAAGCCTTACCCTTGAGGACAATATCTCTGGCGGCACAATTGTTACTTTATCAACACGCCGCTCTAAAGATGCTCATATTCAAACACTTCCAACTCAAGAAGAAGCTGAAGAATTGCCTGTTAATCAAAATCAGCAGGTAGTTTCACATGCTCCACAAGCAGTATCTCGACAGGTATCTGCACAACCAGCTGCACAACTTCCTAATCTAGTGTTAACAGATCGAGCAAAACAAGTTCTTCAGTATCTCTCTGAACATGAATGGGTTGGAGCAACAGAGCTTACTAGCACCTTTGGTCTTTCTACACCAACCTGGTCAAGAGAATTAAAATCGCTGGTAAACATAGGAATAATTGGAAAAGTTGGGCAAAAATATAAGCTCACCACTATTGGAGAAACCCTCCTTTCATAGAGTTTCTCAACATTATTCGCTGAAAGTTATCAACATTCCTCTATACTAGGTGTCCAAATTTTCAACATTTTGATTGGACACGTATGGATGCATCAATTGATTCAGACGCAGTTGCTCTGTGGCAAGACGCAATTGACCTTTTGGTTGAAGAAAATCAACCAGAGGCTTTTATCGCCATGTTGAGAACCTGCACTCCAATTAAAGTTGAAGATAATGCTTTATGTGCTGAGACTCCAATGCGCTTGGCTTATAACCGTATCCTTAAGAATCTGCCAATTGTTGAGAGATGTCTCTCGGCTGCGGCCTTTGAAGACATTATCTTGAGTCTTACGCTTACAAAGTCTTCTACTCCTGTTACAACTACTTCTACGATGACTCCTCAAGAGTTCAACGCTTGGAAGCAGAAAACCGCTCCTATACAGGCTGTTGTTCCAGAACAAATCCAAGATTTTGAATCCCAGGAACAGAGCCTTGAGGAATTAAAACAGCAGACCTTAAAGCGTCGTAAGAGTAATCCTCTTTATGAGGAGACGTCCTTCAATTCAAACCTCACGTTTGATCGTTTTGTTGTTGGTGACGAGAATGAGCTTGCTCATCAGCATGCTTTAAACGTTGCAAACGACGCAAAAGGCAAGGCAAATCCACTTTTTATTTACGGTGCAAGTGGACTTGGAAAAACTCACCTTCTGCGAGCCGTTCAAAACTACATCAACGCTGAAGATATCGAGCGCGTTTGTGTTTACAAAGACGCAGATGCCTTTGTTGATGACTACGTAAATGCAGTTCGTAAGAACGCCTCAGGAAACGCCGCAACAGAGCTTAGTAACAACTACCAAAATATTGATGTTCTTATCATCGATGATGTTCAAAAACTTGCTGGTAAAGCGGGTACTATTAACTTCTTCTTTAATATTTTTAACTCTCTTATTGATAGAGGTAAGCAGATTATTCTTGCCGCCGATAGAACTCCAGCTCAGCTTGGTATGGGTTCTGACGGTTTTGATGATCGTATTACTTCTCGTATGAGTGGTGGCATTGTTATTGGCATTGAGTCTCCAAGTTACGAGATGAAGCTCAATCTTATTCACGTTTTCTGCGACCGAGCTTTTAAAGAGAGAAATTCTTCTCTTTCCGCAGATGATTTACCAGAAGATATTCGTCGCTATATGGCTGACAAGGCTGGTCAAAGTATTAGAACTCTTGAAGGCTTCTGCAATCGCTGCGTTACCGGACAAATCAAAGCAAAAGAGTCCGGTAAAAACATTAAGCAGGAAGAGATTGATAAGATTGCAGACACGCTTTGGCGTCGCGTCTCAAAGACCGTAAATATCGAGAAGGTCCAAGAAGTCGTAGAACCTTTGCCAATACACACTGGTAAATATTGGTAAGCATTTTGGTGGAAGAAAACACGCAACTATTTTGCACAGCATTGAGGTAATAGAAGAGAGAATCAAAGAAGACAAAAGTTTCTATGATCAAATTTCTCAACTTAAGAAGACTATCCTTGAACAAAGTTAGTGTTTAAAACCTGTTAGTAAGATGTTAATTGGTGAAGAGAAGTAATGGTTTGTTGTTGAGAGTTTAAAAGGGGGAGTTTTACTTTGTTTATGAATGTCAAAAATAAGCAAACAAATCTGACCTCTAGAAACATATTTCTACCTCTAGAAATGTAAAGCTTTCTTCTTTTCAACATAATGGCATGCTTGAACTACAATCCAGCGACTTAACTATTTCTATTAAGCATCAAATTGCAGCAAACGTAGAAGAAGAAGGAGAAACAGTTGTTTCTGGAAAAGTTATCCAGAACATTGTTAAAAATCTTCCTGACGCAGCAATTACTTTTGAAGGTGGAGATCGTACGCTTTCTGTAACATGCCAGCGTTCGTCTTTTAGACTTAATACTCTTTCTGCTCATGACTGGGCACAATTTCCTGAGTTTGATCTTGAGAAAACCTGTGAGCTCCCAAGCCAGCTTCTATCAACTATGGTTGATAAGGTGTATCGAGTAACTTCTAAGGAAGCTTCTCGTCCTATTCTTCAGGGAATTTCTCTCACTGTTGAGGACAACACTATTCGCCTTGTTGCAACAGACTCATTCCGTCTTGCCGTTTGTGATTCCAACACAGATACTCCAGCAGGTGAGTCTTTTACTGCAATTATCTCTGGTGAAGTGTTCCATGATGTTCTTTCCATGCGCAGCATGACTGAGAAGGTTTTGATTGGTACTACAGATAACCAGGTAGTCTTCCAGTTTGGAAATACCACTCACATTTCTCGTAAGATAGAAGGTCACTTCCCAGACTATAAGCAGCTACTTCCTACGTCTTGCACCGCGTCAGTTGATATCAACGTTGAAGATTTTTCTGCAGCCCTGAAGCGCGTCTCTGTTATTGCACTAGCAAATCCTTCAGTTCGTTTTGATGTTGATGCCGATGGTAAAGAAGTTAAGCTCTCTGCATCCTCACCAGATCAGGGTGAGTCTTCCGAGCATATTGAAGCTCAGATTGAGGGAGATTCCCTTTCTATTGCTTTGAATTATCACTATGTCTTTGATTGTGTAAATGCTGCTCCTTCTAAGGATCTTCTGCGCCTTGAGCTACAAGGTCCTTCTCAGCCAGCTATTTTCAAATCAAACGGCAAGGTTAACTACTTGTATCTTCTGATGCCTGTTCGCCTCTAATTTGATAGGGGTTGTGTGGGACTTAAAGTTGAACATGTTTCGCTATATAACTTTCGTTGTTTTTCTTCGAAAGAGATAGATTTATCTGCACAAACTACTATTTTTGTAGGAAAGAACGCTGCAGGTAAGACAAATACTGTTGAAGCACTACAACTCCTTACTGCTGGATATTCATTTAGAAAGCCCACACCATCACAGCTCCTTCTTACAGGTACTTCTGAGGCAAAGATAGAGATTTCTCTTACAGGAGATGGAAGAAAACTAGAAAATACCTGCACCATTACAGAAAGACGTCGTCAATTTTCAAAGAATGGCAAGAAATGTCAGGCTGCAGATATTTCTGGAACACTGATGTCGGTACTTTTTAATCCCGATGACCTTTCAATGATTAAAGGTGGTGCATCGTATCGCCGAGAAGAATTTGATGACTTTGGTCGCCAGGCAAATAAAAGCTACTTCAAGGTTTTCTCGGCATATACCAAGACAGTTGAGCAAAGAAATAAGTTGCTTAAATCTGATTGGCCAGATGAAAACTTGCTTGATGCGTGGGATCTTTCTCTTGCAAGAGGAGGGGCTACGCTTCTTCATGCACGAATTCATTTGTTTGAGCGCCTGGCAAAGAAGACATGTGAGATTTACCAGGAACTCTCTGGTGGAGAACACCTAGAAATGAACTATATTTCTTCAATTGGAGAGGTATCTCTTGAAGCTTCTAGAGAAGAAATTGCTGATCAATTTTTGAAGGCTTTAAGTAAAGCTCGCACGGATGATATTCGTCGTCAGCAAAGTACAAAAGGACCTCATCGAGACGACGTTGAGTTTTTAATTGAGGGTAAAGACGCTAGAAATTTTGGTTCTCAAGGTCAGATCAGAACTGTCGTTTTAGCACTTAAGATGGCAGAAGTTCTCCTTTCAGAAGAAATACTTGGCGAGAAACCCTTGCTGCTTTTAGATGATGTTATGAGTGAGCTTGATGAAGACCGCAGAAAAGCCATCATGGAATTTGCATTCCATGACATTCAAACGGTAATTACCACTACAAACCTTGGTTATTTCTCTGAAGAGATTTTAGAGAAAGCGCAGATAGTTAGGTTTAGCGATGAATAATCAACAAGAAATACCTGCGCGTGGTGGTAATGAGAACGCAAAAGATTTGATGAGCACTCTGCTTGGAACCTTCAGAGATTCTAAGAGTATGTCTAAAAATCGTCGTGCTTATCTTGCATGGGTTGAGTCAAACGGGGAAAGAGAAGTAGAACATACAACCGGCGTATTTGTTAGAGAAATTGCTGGTAGAGAATATCCTGTACTTACCGTTTATGTAGACAATCGTATGTGCATGATTGATTTTCTTGCACAA
>JAHACE010000077.1 GCA_018376005.1 Atopobium sp.
TGAAACTTCATAGCCTGCCTGGTCAAGCTTTAAGATAAGCGTCTCGGAATCCATAGAAGGAACCATAATACTTACCGTGCCAGGCATGTGATCTTTGCCGGCGTAAGCCTCTGTAGTTGGCTTAATCTTGGGAGAAGTACAAAGAGTCTCGTACACCTTATTAGCGCGCGAAGAAACGGTCTCCTGCGTTTGGGAAAGGTTATCCTGGCACCACTGAGCAGCTGCGGCAAACGCAACTGCGCTCCGAACGTCCTGCGTTCCATGACGCCTGCCAGACTCCTGTCCCCCGCCGTAACTTTGAGCCTTAAAGGGAACCTTGGAGCGCATAAGTACGGCGCCAATACCCAAAGGACCGCCAATCTTGTGAGCGGCAATGGTCAAAGCATCAACGTCAGCAACTTCAAGAGGAATACGACCAAACGCCTGAACGGCGTCAGTGTGGAAAAGCGCTCCAACCTTATGAGCAGCGTGTGCTAGGTCTACAACTGGTTGAATAACGCCCGTTTCATTATTGGCATACATTACGGAAACAAGCGCTACTGACTGGTCTAAAAGACCCTCAAGGGCAGAAGCCTCAATCTTTCCCTGACGGTTAGGTTGAGCAATTCTTACCTCAAAGCCCTTCTCGCGAAGAACGGGTGCTAGATCCAAAATAGAATCGTGTTCAATTGCCGAGAAAACCACCGTATTGCGCTTGTGGTCTTTGTTGCGAATACCTTCCGCCATTCCAAGAACTGAGAGGTTATTGCCCTCAGTTCCGCCAGAGCAAAAGACCACGTCAGGAGCCCTAAACTTGCCGCCCACCGCACGCGCGATAACGCCACGAGCGCCATCAAGCTCTCGCGCTGCTTGACGACCAAGCGAGTGCAAAGAGTTTGGGTTCACCCCAGCAATAGGTGACGCCTCATAGGTTTTCTCGGCATTAAGCGCCTCTGGGCGCATTGGTGCTGAAGCGGCATAGTCTAGGTAAACGTAATCCATAACGTGTTTCTGTTGATTCAATCTTGGTGGCCTGGCGAAAACAATGCTTGAGAGCGTAATTTAGCCCTGAACGGTAAGAGCAGACTCGCCAGCGTTGCGGATAGCCTCAATAGTTGCACCGCGGTCTTCCTGGCCAAACACAGCGCTACCTGCAACAAGCATATCAGCACCAGCAGCTACAACGTCAGCTGCGTTAGCTGCACTAATACCACCATCAACCTCAATCAGAGGGTTAACGTTGTGCTTACGGCAGAGCTCTTTGAGTGCCTTGAGCTTCTCGATTGAGTGAGGAATAAATTTTTGACCACCAAAACCAGGGTTAACCGTCATGATAAGTACCAGGTCAAGGTCTTCGATAAGATCCTCAAGAACGCTTACGGGAGCACCTGGGCAAAGAGAAATGCCAGCCTTAGCACCAGAGTCCTTAATGAGGTGGACAAGGCGGTGCGCGTGAACCTCAGCCTCGTAGTGGAAGGTAACAACGTCAGCGCCGCGGTCCAGGAACAGAGGTGCAATCTCAGCTGGATTGGTAACCATCAGATGGACATCAATGGGTAGCTCAGAAGACTTTTTGCAGTACGAGAAAATATCTGGACCAAAAGAGATATTAGGAACAAAATGACCGTCCATCACGTCGTAATGGATGTAGTCAGCGTTTGCAATTGAATCAAGCTCGTTCTTAAGCTTGGAAAAATCCGCGGACAGAACAGACGGTGCTATCAGGACGTTATTCATCAAACTCTCCTATCGAGTCATTCCATAAAATTCTTCATTTGGAAGGCGGTTAGTAAGGCGAGAAGTAATGTCTTCTGGCGTAGCGCCTTCGTAAAGTACAGCATGAACAGCTGAGGTGATAGGCATCTCAACACTCATCTGCTGACCAAGCTCATAAAGACCAATGACAGCCTGAGCGCCCTCAACAACCATGCCGGTTTCTTCCTGGTATGACTGAAGCGTCTTACCTTTGACCAGGGCTTCTCCAAAGGTTCTATTTCTAGAATGCTCAGAGGTGCAGGTAGCAACCAAGTCACCCATACCAGCAAGACCCATGCAGGTAAGTGGGTCTCCGCCAATAGCGCATACCACGCGGCCAAGCTCTGCCAAGCCGCGTGTCATAAGAGCAGCAAGGGCGTTATCGCCATTACCCAAACCAACAGCAATACCGCAGGCAATAGCTACGACGTTTTTAGCGGCAGCACACGCCTCAACACCGCGTACATCAGAGCTCACGTAGGTTCTGAAGTAAGATCGAGAAAGCAACGTCTGGAAACGCTTAGCAACCTCGGCGTCTTCAGATGCTACAACTGCTGCAGAAATTCCCTGTTTAATGACCTCTTCTGCGTGGTTTGGACCGGAAAGTACGGCGATTCTTGCAGGGTTTCCCAGCTCGTCAGCAGCAACTTCGTGCATAAGCTTGTGAGAGCCTGCTTCCATACCCTTGGAGAGAATTAAAACATCAACCTCTGGATCAAGAAATGGTGCGCAAGCAGCACAAACAGAGCGCAAAAACGCGGAAGGAGCAGCCATAACAACAGCATCTACACCGGTGAGAGCCTCAGCCTCACTAGTGGTAGACACAATATTGTGTGGAAGCTCAGAATCAGAAAGGTGTCTGCAGTTAACGTGCTCGTTATTGATGGACTCGGTAACATCGGCCTCCCTGGACCAAATAATTACCTCATCAGAAGTTGAAGCAAGAAGTGTTGAAAGTGCGGTACCCCATGATCCCGAACCAATAACAGCAACTTTTTTCATGATTAGTTGTCCTTTTTCTTTTCGCCGAAAGAGAATTTAGACTCACTACCAGCATTAAGACGATTGATATTCTCGCGATGTGCCCAAATTACTGCCGCTGCTACAACAAATACTGGGATGGTTGCCACCGGGTCCATACCAAATAAAAGGCAGAAAAGTGGAATAGCAACTGCTGCGCCAATGGAGCCAAGCGATACGTACTTAGTTGGTACGGCAAGCGTAATAAACACCGCAAGAGCTACAAGAGCAGCAAGCGGATTAACTGCAAGACCACCGCCAAATCCAACAGCAATTCCCTTACCGCCATGGAAATGAAGCCAAGGCGAGAAAATATGACCAAGAACGCAACAGGCATACACAAAAGAAATGATGAGCTCAGCCTCTGCATGATCATTTCCCGAGATCAGAGGAGTAAATCCCTGGGCTCCCAAGAACCAACGAACCAGCATGACGCTGACAATGCCCTTACCTGCATCGCAAAGAAGCGTAAGAATACCCGCGGCTTTACCAGCATTTCTTGCAACATTGGTGGTGCCAATGTTTCCTGATCCAAGTTTGCGAATGTCTTCATGAGCCATAACACTTGCAATAATCAGGCCAAATGGAATGCCACCAAGGCCAAATGCAATAAGTCCAAAAATCAGAGCAACAACAATTCCAGACATTAGTTAGATTCGACCTTCTTACGGAACTTCAAACGAATAGGTGTACCAATTAGAGAGAACTTCTCGCGAAGTCTATTCTCAATAAAGCGCTCGTAGTTGTCGTCAACAAGGTCTGGAGCGTTGCACCAGAACGAGATAACAGGAGGCTTAGAGCCCGTCTGAGTAGCGTACTGAATCTTAAGGCGACGGCCTCGGTCAGAAACCGTGTGTCCGCCTTCTCTA
>JAHACE010000078.1 GCA_018376005.1 Atopobium sp.
TCAGTGCTACGGTGCCGCTAAGCTGGTCGTTTTTGCCAACATGGTGGAGGACTCCCCCTTCATGGCCGGCGCGGTCCACGGCAGCGGAGAGGCAGACGCCGTCATTAACGTGGGCGTTTCTGGTCCTGGCGTCATGGCTGCGGCCCTCGCCGAGCTCCCCGACTCCGCAAACCTCATGGACGTTGCCGAGAAGATCAAGCAGACTGCATTCAAGATTACCCGCGCGGGCGAGCTGATGAGCCGTGAGGCCTCAAGGCGCCTAGGTGTCGAGAAGGGCATCGTAGACCTCAGTCTTGCGCCAACCCCAGCAGCTGGAGATTCCGTCGCTAAGATTCTGGAGCTCATAGGCGTTGGCGAATGCGGAGGTCCCGGAACCACCTGCGCGCTTGCCCTGCTCAACGACGCTGTCAAAAAGGGCGGCGTCATGGCGTCGTCAAGCGTTGGCGGCCTGTCCGGCGCATTCATCCCGGTCTCCGAGGATGCGGGCATGATTCGCGCAGCTCAAGACGGAGCGCTTTCTCTCGAGAAACTCGAGGCAATGACCTCAGTGTGCTCCGTTGGTCTGGACATGATTGCTATTCCTGGCGATTCCTCCGTGGAAACCATTGCGGGCATCATCGCAGATGAAATGGCCATCGGCGTCATCAACACCAAGACCACGGCGGTCCGCGTTATCCCAGCTATCGGTTACAACGAGGGCGACTCCCTGGAGTTTGGTGGCCTCTTTGGATCCGCACCAATTATGCCGGTCAACCAGTTTGCAGGCACGGTGCTTGCCCACCGCGGCGGTCGCTTCCCCGCTCCACTCAATTCTCTCAAGAACTAGCAAAAGAGCCTCCACTTCTGAACTACCTCCCATTTCTTATGTCCAAGAAATGGGAGGCAGTTCATATGCGGGTGATTATGATTCTGTAGCGTGTTAACGTCGGCTTTTAGGCCTGGCGCACAAAATAGCGCAGCTTTGGTAGGTTCTGCCGAAGAATCGACATGTTCCTAATCAAGATAGCTAGGCAGCTAGGCGGTCGCACTGCCTGATATACATCTTTATGCATAAACTTAACCTAATATGCTAGAAAATGAATAGCGTCATATAAAAGATTTAACTATAGGTAAATTCCGCTTCTAAGGAACACACCTATGACAGATATTCTGCACAATTGCGGCCATATTACACATCAAATGAAGATAATCTGCACGTTTGAGGTATTTTCAGCGTCATGTATACGTCTTTTTAACAGATTATCTGTCATAGGTGTGTTTTGAACTGACTCCTATTTCTGGTGTCCAAGAAATGGGAGTCAGTTCAATCGGAGGCTCTTTTTAGTTGCAGGTTTTATGCGCTTGCGACTCAGTGCTCGCCATGGTCGTGCTCGTGGCCGACGCTGTGCACGTGTCCCTCGTGCGCGTGATGCTCGTGTCCCTCGTGGTCGTGCGCGTGCTCGCCGTGGTCGTGCGCGTGATGCTCGTGGTCCTCATGCTCGCAGTGGCCATGCTAGTGATCGCAGTGGCCATGCTCGTGGTCGCAGTGTTCATGCACGCAGTGACCGTGCTCGTGGTCGCAATGCGAGTGATCGTGCTTGTCAGCCAAGTCCGACTGCTCGTGCCAGAACGCCGGCACAAACGCCTCGCGAAGTCCATGACGCAGCAGGTCGCGGCCGATAAACACGCACCTGGACTCTTCCTGAGGTTCGTCGCCCGTAATCGCCCATGCGCGCTCTACCAGGTCAAACTTGATCCACTGATTACCACAAGGCAGCGTACCCTTTGCGCGCGCAAGCTTTCCAAACACGCCAGCCGAAGCCGCATCCAAAAGCCAAATCAAATGCGTTGGACTCGGAAGCTCAGCGTGAGTCAGAGCCATAGTCTCCAGGTCAGGCCCCTCGTCCTTCTCGCTAGCTGGATCTTTAAGAACAGAACCGTCAAGCGCGCGAGTCAGAAGACCATTCCACCACTCGTCGGGAATATCAGCATACGAAGATTCGGCGATAACCTCTGCCTGCGGATTCATCTCTGCCGCAAGTTGCTTAATGGGCTCGGCAGCATCCTCGCTACCTGGAGCAAGCTTTGAAATCACAACGCTCGCGGCGGCGCTCAGCTGGTTATCAAAAATCTCTGGGAAATCGGTGCGCTGGTTCTGCCACGAAACAGCATCAACCACAGTAACCGGCGCCAGCAAACTGATACGCTCCCAGGCTACCTGATTCACGTTATCAAGAATGCTCTGCAGCTTAGCCACGCCAGTTGGTTCAACAATTAAATATTCGGGGTCAATGGTGTTTGAAATGGTCAGCACCGACGTCGCAAAATCCTGCTTGCCCGAACAGCAAATGCAATTCTCGGTAGACTCCCAAACCTTGAGGTCGGAGTCCTGCCTCAGGCGACGCGCATCGATGTCTGCCTGGCCATATTCATTCTCGTAGATAGCAAAATCACGCCCAGTCCGGCGCACGAGCTCCTGAATGAAGGTGGTTTTACCAGCTCCAAGAAAGGGTGAAGAGAGCCTCCTCGAGGTGATCCCAGCCGTGATAGAGGTGAGTAACCTCTGGGTGAAGGTCAAGACGGCCAGAAGTGACCAGGCTGGAGAGCTTCTCCATGCGCAGACGGCCGCCAGGCATGAGGCCGCCACGGATGTCCTTGTGGCCCATACCAACGCCCCACTCGACGCGAGGAATGTTGACGTAGTCGCCGGAACCGAGGTAGTTGACGTTACCAATCTTTCCGCCAGGCTTGAGTGCCTTGACAGCGTCCTCGAAGGTCTCGCAGCCGCCGCCGTCGACGCAGACGCGGTCAACGCCCTTGCCACCGGTGAGCTCCATGACCTGCTCCCAGATTGGGCCGTCCTTGTAGGAGATGAAGTCGGTTGCGCCGTAGCCCTTAGCTGCCTCAACGCAGACTGGACGGGTACCAACAGCGATGATGCGAGAAGCACCGTGGAGTGCAGCACCAGCAACGGACATAAGGCCGACAGGTCCAATGCCGATGACCAGGACGGTGTCGCCGAACTCAACGCCAGCCAGCTCAACTGCGTGGAAGCCGGTTGGAACCATGTCGGAAAGGATGCAGGCGTCTGCTGGATCCATGCCCTCTGGCATGTGAGCGAGGTTGCCATCAGCGTCATTTACGTGGAAATACTCGGAGAAGACGCCGTCCTTGAAGTTGGAGAACTTCCAGCCAGCAAGCATGCCACCGGAGTGCATGGAGTAGCCAGCCTGAGCCTCAAGGGAGTTCCAGTCTGGAGTAATTGCAGGAACGAGGACGCGGTCGCCAGGCTTGAAGTCCTTGACGCACTCGCCAACCTCGACAACCTCTGCGGAGCACTCATGACCAAGAATCATATTGTGACGGTCGCCGATTGCGCCCTCCCACAGAGTGTGAATATCAGAAGTACAAATTGCGACCGCAAGTGGCTTGCAGATTGCGTCCAGAGGACCACACTTTGGTGTCTCCTTCTCAATCCAGCCGGACTCGCCGATCTTGAGCATTGCATAACCCTTCATAAAACCCTCCTAAAATCTGTGTTTCTGGTTTATAAACGTTTTTGCGAAAGCTCGCTGCTTTGTTGCGGCCACACTTGGGTCCTCTTCACAACAAAACTGCGAACACTCGCGAAGTACATTTTCAAGTACTTTTTTACGTAAATCTAGAACGAAACCGTGAAAGGTTGAGCAGACTTTCATGAATTTTAAGCTGACGAGAAATGCGGTTTACAAATATCCGATATTTGCGCACGTAGACAATGTGTACGCTAACATACCGTTAACCAAACCTCCGACCGATGAGGAACAACGCTTATCGGCAAACGGTTACCGTTCACCGAGTCAAATGGGCAGATGTCCACTTTTCTGTTGTATGCGGTTGCTCCGTGGTGTTATGCAGAGGTGCCTTGTTATAATTCTGGCAGACGGGTTTCTCGCCACATGAGCTACTTTACTAAGTGCTTTAGCGAGAAAACCAGCAGTCCAGTAAGGAATTTACATGCCTATTGATAGCCTGTTTGGAGACGCTGGCGCTAGCCTTGACTGGCAATACATAATCTCATACGCCATCCTGCTGGCTCCGGCAGTTATTCCGGGTGTGCTATTTGTTTACTCTTTTATCAAAGAACCTCGACAGTTCCGCAACGCGCTTTTTTTATTTGCGACTCTTGCGTGGTCCTCGATTCTTCTAGTGCTAAGGCTGAACAACTTTATCCTTGGACTAATTCTGGTTACTCTTGTACTGCTGACACCATTTCTGACCATTGGTTTCTTGCTGATCAACACCATAGTTGTGGTAAGAAATAACGGATTTTCACTGACATCGATGCTGCCGTTTTTGATGGCTGGATTCCTTGTTCTGCTGATTGCGTCGCCGACCATCGTGAATTATTTTGACCCGGACGTTCGACACATTATTGTCTTTGTGCTGGGACTTTTTACGCTCGAGGGCCTGTGGTTCTCGTTTACCTTTATGGCTTTGCTGTTCTATTCGTGGGTGTATCGTTTGCTTCCCCGCCGACGCCAATACGATTACATCATTATTCACGGCGCCGGGCTTGATGGTACGCGACCAACTCCGCTGCTCGCAGGAAGGATTGATAAGGCGCTTGAACTGTGGAACAAGCAGCATCAGCAAGGAAAGTTTGTTGCTTCTGGCGGTCAGGGTGCTGACGAAGTAGTCTCCGAAGCTCAGGCTATGCGGGACTATCTTCTGGAAAAGGGCGTTCCGGCCGACGCGATTCTCATGGAAGACAAGTCGACTACTACCTGGGAAAACTTGAAGAACTCGATAGCCGTAATCCGTTCCGATCGCGCCTCTGCAGCAAGTAACGGCGCGGAAGCCTGCGGCAGCGCGGGAGCCTGCGGCGACTTCACCACAGCAGTTGTAAGCAGCGACTTTCACGTTTTCAGGTGCGCCGAATACGCCCACAACCTGGGCATCAAGGCAGACGGCATCGGTTCGCACACCAAAGGTTGGTACTGGCCCACGGCGTTCATTCGTGAGTTTATCGCAATCACCAAAGCGCACCTCTGGCCCTACCTGGTCATTGGCGGCATATACACGCTGATCAACGTGCTCAACTACGCATTCTTCTACTTGGGAATTGTGTAACTGCGAAGTACGTCGCCCATGGTGTACCTGGAAGATTTTTTGCTCCTGGTTACAACGTGCTTGATTTCTGCAAAGAATCTGTAACTTTTGCCTAAAAGCATCAAAGAATCTGTGGATTTGCCTGATTTCATTAAAGAATCTGTGTCAGATTTACAGATTCTTTGCACTTTTTAGGCAAGCTTTGAAGTGTACCCGAAGTTGGTTTCGCAAGCCCTTTCATGAACGCTCGCGCGGAGCCTGATTTTCTCGCTAAGTCTGAATGATTTGCCGGAAAAATGCACCAAGTCTGAGTTATTTGCCGGTTTTTCTCGCCATGTCTGAGCTGTTTTACTCAGACTTCATGCACTTTTCAGGCTCGTAATTCCAAGTCGCCGACGAAATCCATAGTTTCAGCCCACCGATGGAGCCACGACTCATCGCAGAAACCATGTGTTATCTGCGCTAGTACAAGCTAGAACCGCAAAACCGTATATACTCGAATGAAACGTTATCTGCCGAGAAGCCCCGTGGGCTCGGAACTCTCGCGGACTCGCTGCCCGCTGCGGGCACGCCATTACCGCCTACGACCAGGAAGGAAGCCTGATGGAGACATTTCAATTTGTGCTCATCGTTTTGACCTGCGTCGCGGCTTCCTCGGTGATCGACAAGTTTGTCGACGTGTCCATCCCCGTTATCCAGGTGGTCATCGGTCTGCTGGTCGCGCTCGTTTTGCCCAGCGTCCAAGAAGTGCACCTGGAATCCGAGCTCTTTATGCTGGTCTTCATTGCCCCGCTCCTCTTCAACGAGACGAGAGAAACCAACATTCGTGCACTTCTCCTTAACCTAAACAGTATTTTGTCGCTGGCGATTGCGCTGGTAATTGTCAGCGTGCTTTCGGTCGGCTACGCCCTCCATCTGATGGTCCCGTCGATCCCTCTAGCTGCGGCTTTTGCGCTTGCCTCGGCCCTGGGACCAACCGATGCGGCAACCGTCACCGCGCTTAAATCCAACATCCACCTGACCCATCGCCAGCAAACGCTCCTCTCCGGAGAGTCCCTTATCAACGATGCGTCCGGCGTTGTTGCATTCCAGTTTTCCGTTGCGGCGGCGGTTACAGGCGCGTTCTCGCTAGTAGATGCCGCGGGGTCGTTTGCGGTACTCTTTGTGGGCGGCATAGCCGTCGGCATTGTTACAGGCTTTGCGTTTTCCGCCGTAAACGCCATGCTTGGAAGGCTGGGTTACGAGGACACCGTCGCAAACGTGCTGTACGAGGTGCTCACGCCGTTCCTTGTCTATCTTCTTGCCGAAACCTTTCACGTTTCTGGCGTTTTGGCTGTTGTAGCAGCGGGTTTGGTGATTGCCCTTCCTCGTAGGCAAAACAATAAAGCGCTGTTCGCGCGGAAAAAACTGGTCTCGGATTCCACGTGGAAAGTCATCAGCTTCCTCATCAACGGCACGCTTTTTGTGTTCCTGGGAATGGAGCTTCCGCTGGCCGTACTTCCGGGCACAAACGGCGGCCTAAACATCCTGCAAATTTTAGGCATCGTGATCGCAATTACCCTGTTCATGCACGCAGTTCGCTTCGCATGGCTCTACGCGCTGGAAACCCACAAGCTCCACAAGGGCAGCCGACTTTGCACCGGCAAAGACGACGTGGATGACGAGAATGACTCCGCAGGTAACGGCCTTTCCGCAGGCAGCAGACCCGCCGGCGGCGAGAAGGGCGCCGCAGACGGCAGCTCCGACGGCGAGAAACCCGACAAGCAGCCCAAACCAACGTGCGCCATAAAACCCATCTCAATCACGTCGGCCGAGGTCATCAAGAACGTGCTGGTTACCACTGTTGCAGGTGCAAAAGGTGCGGTAACGTTGTCGATTATCCTCACCTTGCCTCTCACAACCCAGTCCGGAGCAG
>JAHACE010000001.1 GCA_018376005.1 Atopobium sp.
CTTAAGGAATTTCTTAGTAGTGCCGTGCTCAAGGACAAACTGAGCTACTGGCTCATCAAGACCGGTAAGTGGTCTGAGCTCTGGATCATAGTAAGGATTAGGCAGGAATCGCACGTCAATCATAAGGTCAGCCTCAACGGGCAAACCGTTTTTGAAGCCAAAGGAAAACACGCTAACATCCATAAGCTGCTGTTCAGCAAGCTCTGAAAATGTGCGACGAAGGCGGCTCTTGAGCGTATTAGTACGCATAGACGAGGTATCTAGGACCACATCTGCCAGCGCTTTTATGTCCTGTAGCTGTGCGCGCTCCTTAGAAATTGCAGATGAGAGATTTTCTCCCTCCTGCGCTAAAGGATGACGACGGCGATTCTCGCTATAGCGACGCATAAGTACTTCGTCTGAGGAGTCCAGATAAACAATCTTGTACGTGAGCTCGTGATCTGAAAGAGACTTCAGAGCTTCAGAGATGTCATCAAAAAGACCTTGCGAGCGCAAATCGCAGGTAACGGCCAAGTGGCGGCCAACACCCGTGTTAATGCCCACAAGATTAGAAAGCTGCAAAATAAGAGCTGGTGGCAGGTTATCAATGCAGAAATAACCCATGTCCTCAAACACATGAAGCGCCTGCGTGCGACCCGATCCAGACATACCCGTAATAATGACAATGTCGGGAATAACTGAAGGTGTGGGATCGTTTTTCTTCACAGGCGCTCCTTAAATACGTGACGAGAAAACCTTACCGCTCCAAGCGTTAATCCTCAAGTGCTGCAGCAAACCAAGAGGTAATTGAAGTTGGATGTGTAATAGCTGTACCTGAAACAACTGCCCAAGCGCCTGCATCAAGAGCATCTTTTGCGTCTTGTGGTGTGTGGACGTGACCTTCGCAAATAATGGCAATACCTGGGAATTCAGTAGTTGCCTGCTGGAGAAGGGCAATGTCAGGACCATCGTCAAGTGTTGTATCAATAGCGGCCTTGTTGTGAGAAAGTGTAGTTGAAACGAGGTCACAACCAGCGGCAACAGCGCGACGGATGTCATCCATAGTCATGCAGTCAGCCATAATCAGCACGTCAGACTCTGCACGCAGAGTTGCAACAGTCTCTTCAAAGGTTCTACCATCAGGCCTTGGACGGTCTGTTGCATCCAGGGCAACAACATCTGCGCCAGCGTGAATACAAGCACGCGCATGACGAAGCGTAGGGGTTATGTAGACACCCTCATGACCCTCTTTCCAGAGGCCAATAACAGGAATTTCAACTCTGCCTTTAATGGCAGAAATATCAGACAAACCCTGGCACCTAATAGCTGCAGCGCCGCCAAGCTCACAAGCGCGAGCAATCTGAGCCATGGTCTCTGGATGCCTCATAGGCTCACCAGGATACGCCTGGACGCTGACAATGAGTTTTCCTTTAAGTGACTCAACAAGCTCTGAATATGCCACGGTATTCTCCTCACAAGAATGTACGTACATTAAAGGTGTCTGTCTTTGCTGCGTGTCTGGTCAGCAAATAATTTGCCTGCTGACATGCTTCTGCCTAAAGACGTGTCTCTAAATAGCCAGGTAGAATAAGGTTTTCTGCAGCTCCAATAAGAGGGGCTTCTCCACCAAGCGTACCCTTCACAAGAGGCGTTGCCTGAACGGGAGGCATTGCCTGCAGCTTAAATGCAGATGCAAGTGCCTCATGCCAGTACTTGCCACACTCTGCAACGGAACCAGACAGAATGATGACAGAAGGGTCAAGCATGTTGCACATGCTGCCCAAGACCTCACCAAGTGCACGGCCCGAGCGCTCCTCTGCAGCCTGCGCGATTTTCTCGCCAGCAAGAGCTCTGCGGTCAATCTCTGCGCCATCAAGAGCAGAACCGTCTTCAAGCGTGTCGGAGCCGCCAAGGCGGACGTACTCGCGAATAATGCCAGGACCTGCGGAAACAGGCTCAAGATGAGAAGTTCCACCACAAGGACAATCAACGCCTGCAGCGGCTGGAGTTGCAACGTGACCAATGTGACCAGCCTCGTCGTGAGCACCCAGCATCAAGATGCCGTGGTTCACAAAAGCGCCACCAATGCCCGTGCCAACTGCTACGGTTAAAACGCTGTCTTTGCCGTGGCCAGCGCCGTGACGAGCCTCGCCCAGAGCATGAGCGTGAACGTCATTGAGGACGCTACAGGGAAGGTCAAACTCGCTGGTAACTGCTGAGCCAAGAGCAGTTCCACCCCAGCCTGGCATAAGCTCGTTTGCGTAGGTGATGTCTCCGGTGCGAGGGTCAACAACACCAGCAGAAGAAATACCCACGCCAGAGATAGTAAGACCTAGCTCCTCTGCGCGAGAAAGGGCCTCTCTAATTGCCTGCAGAACGGTAGCAAGAACTTGCTTGCCACCCTCTTTTGCGTTAGTAGGAACCTTCTTTACGGACCGAACGTTTGGAGCGTCGGTGCCGTTAAGGGTGACTATGCCACAGGCAATTTTTGTGCCGCCAATATCAACGGCACAAACATGTGTTGGAGAAACAAACTTAGAGTCCATGGTGTCCCCTCTTGTTTAGAGAAGGCCGTTTGCAATAAGAACCTGCTTAATTGCCTCACGGTTCTGGCCATCAAGTGGCTTAACAGGACGAGGCATCTGGTCAGAATCAAAGATGCCCATGAGGTTAAGTGCGCACTTGAATGCGCCAACGCCAGACCCATAGCCCTGAACGCCTGAAGTGACATCAAAGATGTGAGAAATCTCATTGAGTCGGTCCTGCTCACGCTTGACCTCTGCCCAGTTACCTTCCTGAGCTGCCTTCCACATGCGGACGTAGCCCTCTGGCTCAACATTAGCAAGACCTGGTACAGAACCGTCTGCACCAGAAAGAAGGGCGCCGTCAACAACAATCTCATGGCCGGTCAAAAGGGTTAGAGGGTGACCGTTCTTCTCGTTCTCCTGAACAAGATACCTGAAGGAGACATCATCGCCAGAAGAGTCCTTAACGCCTGCAAGAACACCCTCTGCGCCTAGACGAGCAAGCATCTTCCAAGGTAGTTTAGTGTGAACGCAGACAGGAATGTCATACGCAAACAGAGGTGCATCCAGCTCCTGGTGAAGAATGCGGAAGTGCTCCTCAACATCAGCTGGACCGCCAAGTGCGTAGAAGGGAGCGGTTGCTACAAGAGCATCTGCGCCCAGTGCGAGGGCACGGCGACCGTGCTCCAGGACGCGCTCGGTCTCGGTATCAATGATGCCCACAAGGACCGGAACACGATGGTCAACAATGCGAACAGCCTCGCGCACAATCTGATCGCGACGCTCATCTGTGGCAAAAACAACCTCGCCAGAAGAGCCAAGGAAGAACAGGCCGTCTACGCCAGCCTCAATGAGACGATTAATAGAGCGCTCAAACGACACAACATCAAGCTGATGGTCTGGGGTATCTGGGGTTACAACTGGTGGAACAACACCGCTAAATGGTACGTTACTGGACATGCTTTATCCTTTCACACGTTGGAAAATCCAACTGGTTTCATACAACAATGTACTGAAGTAGCCGACCAAAGCATTGATCAAAAGCAACTTCAAAGAACCTACGTAATTATAGTCCGCTTAGTTATGACAAAGCCCTGATATAACCTCGCAGAGATAGTTGATTTGCTCGTTCTCAAACTGATTGATGCGCTCGTGGCCATACTTGGGGTACACGCGCATTTCCTTCTGTCCTGGCAAGCGATTGTACAGCGCAAACGTTCCTTCAGTTGGAGCGCTCTGGTCCAGCAGAGACGTGCCGATAAGCGCAGGCACACGCACAAGCTCGGCCGCGCACGCGCTGTCGAGAAGACCGACCGCGTCGATAGCTGTATCTGACTGCGGGGTGTCTCCGCACCCGACAACCGTACGCAGGGTTGTTGCGTTGTCGGCAAAGAGTGGGTTCAGTGCCATGGTAACGCTCACTTCCTTGGGCAGAAGCGCCGCCGTAAACAATGCTTGCGAGCCGCCTAGACCTTCTCCCCAGGTGACGATTGTGCGCCCGAGGAAGCGCGATGCAACCGCGGTAGTTACCAGTGCGTCATCGATGAGCTGCTTGAGCGTGGAGGATGCGGCATCATCTGGGTTGATGAGCGCGTGAGCAAGCTCCTCTGCGGTAAGCGCTCCCCTCCAAGCGTCTTTGAGCTGAGGTTCGCACGGGCGAGCCTCCAGAGCTACAACAGGCATGCCCAGCGCCGAGAAGCGCAAAAGGTGCAGCCAGCTGCGCACTCCCCGACCAAGATCGGAGAAGAGTACCACCGCGGGCAGCTTTGCCGATGCGGGCAGCTCTGCTGGAGCTAGCGGTTCTGCCACCGACACACCTGCTGGAAGAATGACGCGAGCACGCAGCTGCGTCTGGTCAGTTGAGGTGAATGTGATGCGTTTAAACGTTGCCGCCTGAGTAGCGGACGGAAGCTCAACCGCGCTCTCTACGTGCGCATTTTGAGCAAACGCTACAGACGTCTCCCAAAATGATTCAAAGTTTGATGGTCTAAGCCACGCGCCGCGATAAGAACGGGCATCTTCAAGCCTTTGTGTTAAACCCCTCATGCTTTCACCTCGCCTTCTGCTTGAGCGGGAAATGACGAGTCCAGTGCTTCAAGAGCTTGCTCTCCCTTGTCTGAGCAGATGAAATCAATGATCTTATCGTCAAAATCACCAATCTCTTCATGCGCATATCCGGGGTAAAGAAGATGTCTCTTTGAGCAGGTCAAGGCATTGTAAGCAGCAAACTGAGCCTCTGGAGGAACTACCGGGTCATCAAGTCCGGTGCCAAAAAGCACAGGACAGGTAACCATACGTGCAAAATTGACTGAATCAATGTAGGCAAGCTTTGCAAAGACCTCATCAACGCGAGAACCATCTGCGTCAAACCAGCGGGAATAATAACGGATGCCCTCGTAGGCAACCTCATCAGCATTAAGCTCCCACACACACCTAAAATCAGTGAGGAAGGGGTAAAGAATTGCTGCCCTATTAATCAGGTCTTGATTGAGTGCGCAGGTAGCAAGACCAATACCACCTCCCTGCGAGGCACCGTTTACAAAAACGCGATCTGTATCAATTCCTTCAAGCTGTCTAACAATTCTGCAGAGCAAGCGAATGTTCTGATACAGATGAACAAAGTAAAGGTCCTCTACAGGTCCATCTAGTCCGAGCACCAAGTGACCCGAGACGGTAGTGCTCTTGTACGAGCTTCCGTCCAAACTACGGCCACCCTGCCCAGGATTATCAAGCGCAATCAGCGAGCAGCCCAAGCCCAAAAATGAGCTCTGCTCAAACCAACTGCGAGAAGATCCTGGATAGCCATGAAACTGTAAAACAAGCGGGGTTTGTACATCTAAGGCAGTCTGTGGTCGCAGGTACTTTGCGTAGACTTCCGCGCCATCAATGCCTACAAATGTAAGATCAAAAAAGTGGGCTGAAGCAGTTGACGTGACCTCTGTTGAAGGAACAATCTGCCAGCTGAGAGGGGCGTTATCTGCTTCCTCCATACGTGCCTTCCAAAACGCCTCAAAATCCGAAGGATAGGGCGTCAAAGCATGAGCTGCCTTCAACTCTGTCAGCTCAAGCGTCTCTTGGTGCATTTCTCCACCTAACAAGCTAAAAGAGCGCAGCCTAAGCTGCGCTCTAGTCAAACAAACGTAAGCGCTACTCACCCAGTTTAGGATGAAGCAGAGATGGCGCAGCACCCAAAAGCGTCTTAGTGTAAGGATCTGTTGGATGCTCAAAGACCTGCTTAGCAGGACCATCTTCCATAATCTGGCCGTGATTCATAACAATGATGCGGTCAGAAACATAGCGGACAGTCTGAATATCGTGCGAAATAAAAATCATCGAGAGACCCAACTCAGACTTGAGGTCGGTGAGCAGGTTCAAGATCTGTGCGCGAACAGAAACGTCCAGTGCGGAAGTAGGCTCGTCAGCAATGATTGCCGATGGATTCAGAGAAAGAGCACGTGCAATTGCAACACGCTGACGCTGACCACCAGAGAGCTGACCAGGAAGGGCGCGAAGTGCCGAATGTGGAAGTCCAACCAGACCGACAAGCTCATTAATACGGGCTTCTCGCTCCTGCTCTGTTCCTACCTTATGTACCAGCAGTGGATCCATAAGCTGATCTTTAACAATCATGCGAGGATTAAGAGCAGTTGCTGGGTCCTGGAAAACAACAGAGACAACGCGGCCAATCTGCTTCCTGAGCTCTGGAGTACGCTTGGTAACATCCATTCCCTTGAAGTACACATGACCGGACGTTGGTGACTGAAGACCACACATGACATTTGCGGTAGTAGACTTTCCGCAGCCAGACTCACCAACAATACCAATGGTCTCACCAGGCATAAGCTTGAGAGAAACATTCTGTACTGCGTGAACCTTATTAGGCTTAAAGATTGAGCCCGTACGCGTCTTAAACGTAACCGAAATATCATCGAGGAAGATAATTGGCTGCTCTTCAGTTGTTATAGCCATTTACCTCACCTCCTTTTGAGAACGCTCAAGGTAAGGCACAAGACCATGCTCCTTCAGATACTCATCAGGCAGCTCGGAGAAACGATGGTGCTTACCAGGAATCTCCTTAATAACAGGATGTACCTCAAGACCCAAGTCTGGGTGGCTTGAACGAGGAGCAAACCTATCGCCTGTTGGGAAGTCCTCTGGAGAAGGAACAGAACCTGGTACCTGGTGAAGCCTGGTACCGTCCTGTGCACCTTCCTCAATGGAAAGAACAGAGCCGAGAAGACCGCGGGTATACTCGTGAACAGGATTGGTCAGAAGCTCAGTAGTAGCTGCCTGCTCAATAACCTGACCTGCGTACATAACGGTAATCTCAGAAGCAACCTCTGCAACAAGTGCAAGGTCGTGGCTTACAAAGATCATTGCGAAGCCAAGACGACGCTGAAGGTCATTTAAGAGCTTGATAACTTGCTTCTGAACAGTAACGTCTAGAGCGGTTGTTGGCTCGTCGCAGATAACCAGAGAAGGATCGCGGGTAAGAGCCATAGCAATCAGAACACGCTGACGCTGACCACCGGAAAGCTCGTGTGGATAAGACTCAAGCGTACGCTTTGGATCCAAGCCTACAAGCTCCAGAAGCTCCTCTGCAGAACGGGTACCTCCTCTGCTAGTAAGTTGCTTCATCTGAGAAGAGATAAGCATGGAAGGGTTCAAGGAAGACAGAGCATCCTGATAGACCATTGCAAGCTCGTGTCCAAGCAGCTTGCGATGCTCTTCTTTGGAGAGCTTCAGGAGGTCTTGGTCTTTGTAGAGGACCTCACCAGTGATGGTTTCCTTTGGATCAGTCAGACCCATGATGACCTTGGTGGTAATAGACTTGCCGCAGCCAGACTCGCCAACCAGTGCCATGCACTGACCAGGACGAACATCAAAGCTTACGTGGTCAACAACCTTAACATCTCCGTGAGACTCAAAGCTGATGCAAAGATCCTTAACGCTGAGCAGTGGCTTTACATCAAAGTCTGGCTTACGCCTATCAGTTCTGGAAAGCTCAACTTCTTTAAGTGCATTAAGTCTGCGCTCAAGGGACTCTGCCTGCTCTGCATAGGCGCGAACTGGATCAGATGCAAGGATGTCATCTGCACGCCTGGAGTCAGAGTTCTCTGTATCAACAGGAGCGCCAGGTGCTGCTGCCATAGCGTCAGTAAGACCCTCGGAGAGGATATTCAGTGCCAGGCAGGTCATCATGATGGCCAGGCCTGGGAAGAATGCCTGCCACCAACGGCCAGCAAGAACGCCAGCACGAGCATCAGCCAGGATGTTACCCCATGTTGGAGTTGGCTCTGCAATACCTGCACCAATGAAGGTCAATGATGCCTCAAAGATGATTGCGTCTGCAACAAGCGTAACGGTAAAGACCATGATTGGAGCAATGCAGTTACGAAGAACATGCTTCCACAGAATCCAAGGAGCACGAGCACCAGAAACAATGGTTGCTCTTACGTAATCTTCGCCGTACTCGCTTACGATGTTTGCACGAACAATGCGAGCAATCTGTGGCGTATACATAAAGCCAATAGCAAAGATGATTGAAGGAACGCTGTTACCCAGAATAGAAACAAAGACTGCTGCAAGTGCAATGCCTGGGAACGACATGATGATGTCGAGCACACGCATGATGACCTCAGAGACAGCCTTTCTAGAAACAGCGGCAATAGCACCAATAATTGAGCCACACAGTAGCGCCATGCCTGTAGCACCAAAACCAATGACCAGTGAATACTGACCACCATGGAGCATACGAGAAAGAATATCGCGGCCCTTATCGTCAGTACCAAAAATGAATCCATTGCCTGGAGCCTGACGAGCGTTGAAGATCTCAAGTGGGTTATGTGGAGCAATAAAATTTGCAAAGACAGAAGCAAGAACAACAAAGACAAGAATGACAAGAGCAATCTTGGAAGCTGTCTTCATCTTCTTAAAGCCACCAAAGGTTGAACCCTTTGCAGCAGCTTCTTCGAGCTTCTCGACTTGTTTTTTTCTCATTTGTACCATCGCACTACACCGTCCTAATGCGTGGGTTAATCAAGATGTACAACATATCAACAACAATGTTGATGATGATGAAGGACAGTGCAACGACAACAACAACGCCCTGAACAAGCATTGCCTCGTTACCCTGGATGCCCTCAAGAATTGCGGTACCCATGCCAGGAAGGTTAAAAATAACCTCAATAACAACGGCGCCACCCATGAGGTAACCAATCTTCAGGCCAAGTGTGGTTACAGGGGTAATAAGAGCGTTGCGAAGTACGTTTCTTGCGATGACGATTCTCTCTGGAATACCGGCGCCGCGAGCAGTGCGGACGTAGTCCTTATCCAGCTCCTCGACCATTGCGGTACGAACAATACGGGTCATCTGACCAGACATTGGAACCGCAAGTGCAAATGCCGGCATAATCATACGAGCAAAGTAGCCGACAAGATTTACCGTAGGATCTGGTAGTGCTCCAGAGGCTGGTAGCAGCTTAAGCGTAGACGCAAAGACCAGAATCAAAAGAACTGCCAACCAGAATGATGGCGTTGCAAGACCGGCAATTGAGAATACGCGGATGATTTGATCGGGCCATTGATCTCTATAGAGAGCCGCAATAACGCCCAACGTAAACGAAACTATTGCGCCAATGAAGAGACCCATAAAGGTCAACTGCATAGTTACTGGCAGAGCCTTTGAAATTCTTTCAGCAACTGAATAGTGAGAAGTGCCGTAGGTACCCAAGTTTCCATGAGCAACATCACCGATATAGCGTACATATCTCACAGGCCATGGATCATCAAGGCCATTCTCAATGTGATACTGCTGGATGGCTTCTTCAGAAGCAGACTCTCCCAAGGCATTGTATGCAGGATCAACATGCGAGAAAGACATTAGGAAGAATACGAGAAAGGTGACGCCTAAAGCCATAATCGGCAGCGCAATAAGACGGCGTCCGATAAGACGTAATAGGTTGTTCACTATCTCCCCCTCTCTCTTTAAAACAAACCGTACAAATAAAATTTGATAAGACTTTGCACATCTCAGGACTAAATTTTGCGCACAAGAGCCCGAGCGTTATAAGTAAAACGCTCGGGCCCCAATATATGAGATGCTAAGCGCGTGACGACAACAAATTAGCTAGCAGTAACTGTGTTGACATCAATGAAGGACAGACCGGTAGTTCCGATGCCCTTGAAGCCCTTGAGAGCAACGCCGTTGCTGTTTGGCTTCTCGCTCCAAGAAGCGGTGAAAGTCTTAGCAAAGAGAACTGGGTACAGAGGTACGTTCTCAGCGATGATGTCGAAGCACTCGTTCCAAGTGGACTGCTGATCAGCACCAGACTGGCCAAGAGCCTTGGTCATAAGATTGTGGAGCTTGGTCCACTCATCAGACTCCTTCCATGGGCAACGCTTGGTCATCCAGACGTTATCGCCATACCACCAGTTAAGCAGCAGGTCAACGTCTGCACCGAAGCAGGAAGGATCGCCAGGGGCAAGCAGGATATCCCAAGAACCGTCAACTGCGTCGATTGCAGCATAGGTTGCAGGAGAAGTATCGGAAACGATGCTTACATTAAAGCCAAGTGCATCAAGGTCGTTCTTGACCTGAGTTGCCATGGACTTAACCTGCTCGTTATCGGTGGTGCGGAGAACAACATCACCTGGGGTAATACCGGACTCAGAAATGAGCTTCTTAGCCTTATCTACATCGTGTGCATAGACAGTAGATGCCTTGTGATAGTTAGCAAAGGAAGAAGGAAGGTAGCTGGTAGCAACCTCTGCCTGACCAGAGAATGCGTTTGCAAGCATCTTATCTGTATCAAGTGCATAGAGGCATGCCTGGCGAACCTTAACGTTGTCCCAAGGAGCCTTGCCAAGGTTGAACATTGCAAAACGGACACCAAAGCCCTGAACAGCGTCAACGGTGCAGCCTGCGCCCTTGAGCTGGTCTACAGCGTCTGCAGGGACCATTTCCATAGCAAGGGTGGTTCCATCCTGCTGAGCAGTCAGACGAGCGGTTGGATCCTTAAGAACGTCATAGTGGAGCTTATCGTCCTTAGCAGGAGTTGCGCCGTTGTAGTTTTTGTTAGGAACAAGGTCAAGAGTATTGTCAGAGATGGACTCAAACTGCCATGGACCAGAACCAACTGGCTGCTTCTTCATCTCATCCTGAGAGCTGCTTGCTGGAACAACGCGAACAATGGACAGACGCTCCTTGAGGAGGGAGAAGTTAGCAATAGTGGTCTTAACGGTGACAGTCTTGTCATCCTTCTTCTCTACGGAAGCAATTGGAGCAAGCATTGGAACGTAAACGCTACCCTTTGCAGAAGAACGGTTGAAGGACTCAACAACGTCATCTGCCTTTACCTCGTTACCATCAGAGAACTTTGCGCCGTCACGGATGGTAATCTCAAAGGTGTTATCGTCTACCTTCTTAGGATCAGCAGTAGCAAGCTCATTGAATGTTGAGTAGTCATGGAAGTTAAGACCGTAGAGGCCCTCAACTACCTGCCAGTTAACACCAAGAGCAAGTGCTGATGAAGTAGTAGATGGATCATAGTTCTGGGTTGAATAAGCGGTACCAGCAGTAATTGTGCCGCCGCCTTCCTTTCCAGATGGAGCTTCAGCTGCCTTCTGCTGTCCGCCACCGCAAGCGGTGAGGCCAAGGCCAGCTGCTACAGTTGCTCCGCCAAGGAAGCCGCGACGCGAAAGTGGACGGTTAATAAACTCGCTCATTTCTGCCTCTTTCTAAAAACTCTCCTTGCCACAACGTGGCACCAATGCCACTTGTGTGGCTTACATCTACATAACTATATGAAGAAAAGATATTTGTTCTGAAGACAGTTCGCCCAACGGTATTAATTTCTCGCTCATTGGCTGCTCAAAATATGAAAACGTGTTTTGTTGTATTATTTACTGCATATAAATCTTAATAGCAGCTAAGAAGGCCCGCAGTTAGCGGGCTTTACTATTATTTTACCTTGTATAATATATAAATTATTTAACTAACTACATAAATAGTAATCATTGTCAACTACCGTTTACCGATGATTTACTACCGTTTGCCTTTAGAAATTACGGATATGTTGTGAAGATTAAACAAGAGTCAGTCCAAAATGAACTGACTCTTGTCTTAGAACAGCAAAAACTCCGCAAAATTACTTAACTAAATCTACAACACGCTCAGGGTTCGCCATAAAATCTAGATGTTCTTCCCCTAAATGAGATTCGATTATCTCTGATACTTGTTCGTCATTTTTTTCAATGTCAAAATTTCCATCTGCTGGGCTATAACGTCCTAAATAGCCATCAGCTAGATAAGGTGGCGGCCATCCACTTAACCCTACGCCACAAAAATTTCTAACTAGGCATCTATAATTTCTATTATGCATTTCTTGTAGCAGTCCAGCGTTCCTTGTTTGAATCCACATTTTTGGAGTTCCAAAATAAGACCCAATGGCAAATAGCCCTAAATCTTGCTCAACTGTTCCAACAACCTTTTCTTGAGAGCTTATTACCCAATATAAATCTATATTCAATAAAAGTTGGTTAGCCTGACTGACTCCTAAAAATGGCCCAGAGATAGTAGCGGTCTCTAAGTCAATATTTTCTGCGGATCCAAAATCAGACTTAAGACCATTTCTCTTATTCTCATATTGTTGCACAACATACTGAGCTGCCTGCTTTTTTAATTCTGGCAGCCTCATAGTATTCAGCTTAAAAAACCAATTATTTATTAGCAAACCACAAACAACAAGAACTACTAATAATGACAGATCTTTTACAAACCTTTTTCTACGCTTCATCTGCTGTCACCTCATTAGAACTGCTTGTAGCAACTGAAGTAAAAGTAATAACTAGGTAGCTCTAATAATATTCTGTTCGAGTATGCTTTAACAGCTAATCTGTCGGCCAATGGCTATATTTCAGCGTTGAATGAAAAAATAAGAATGGCATAACAACACTTCATAGCTGCCATTCTTATTACAAATAACTCAATTGTTTGATTTGGTTTTAGAGATTGTGCTTCTTCATCCTTTGCTCAAAGAGCTCGTTGATAATCTTTGCCATCTCTTCAACTTGTTGAGCACTGGGTTCATCCTCAAATGCAGCGTAAAGCTCTGGATACTCCTGAGCAATATACTCACAAGACTTTCCCGTTGCGTGACCACGAACAAAGAACGGAATACGCTTAATGTATTCTGGATTCACGAGTGCCAAGATCTTCTCGTCCGCTGTTTTACTCATGAGTTCCTCCCCTTGCATCTACCTTCTCATGTACAGCTGTTGAGGATTCTTCCCAAGCTTTGAGTTCTTCATAAATAGTTTCTGCTAAGTTCACAGAAACACCTTTTACCTGAGAGATGTCCTCAACACTTGCAGCCTTTAAGCGCTTAAAAGAGCCAAAATGGCGCATGATATCTTTTTTGCGTTTAGGTCCTACACCAGGGATTTCGTCCAGAATAGAGACGGTCATTGCCTTATCTCTAAGCTCACGATGGAACGTAATTGCAAAACGGTGAGACTCATCACGGACTTGCTTGATGAGATACAGAGAAGCTGACCCCGTAGGCAACACAATTGGTGTGTCGTCCCAAGGTACAAAGACTTCCTCATCAGACTTAGCAAGGCCACAGACGGGAATATCCAACCCCAGCTCATTAAGCTGATTAATTGCGGCGGTCAGCTGAGGTTTGCCGCCATCAACCACCAGCAAATCAGGTCGTGAGCCAAAGCGCTCATCTGCCATGCGTTCCGGGCTATACCTTCTGCCCAGGACCTCTGTCATTGAGACAAAGTCGTTTGCTTCATCAAGCTCAGCGCGGATCTTAAAGCGTCGATACTGACTCTTATCAGCCTTTCCGTTAGTAAAGACCACCATAGATGCAACAGTAAAGTTGCCATGAAGCGTAGAGATATCAAAGCACTCAATGCGCAGTGGCGGCGCGTCAAGCGCAAGTGCGCTTTCCAGCTGAAGAAGTGCCTGGTTAGTGCGATCGTCAGCATAGCCCGTGCGAATCATGTGGCGCATTAATGCATGACGAGCGTTAGCGGAAGCCATCTGAAGAAGACGGAACTTCTCGCCACGTTGTGGGTGGTGAAGCACGCAGTTGTGGCCTCGTTTTTGCGTCAGCCACTCGGACAAAACCTCTGCGTCGAGAAGATCGATGGGCAAGTTAACCTCTGCGGGAATGTCAGCGGTTTCGTCGTAGTAGCGCTTTAGGAAGCCCGAAACCAGCTCTTCCTCGGAAACGTCCAAGCCTTTGTCCAGGATAAACTCAACTGAGCGGATGGTACGACCTTCTCGCACAACAAAAACGCAGGCAGCGGAGATAGTTTCTTCTCGATAAATGCCAATGAGGTCAATGTTGACCGAGGTAGGAAATGTGACTTGCTGGCGGTCGTCAAGATCAGAAAGTGAAGTCAGGCGGGACTTAAGCCTAGCTGCCTTCTCAAAATCCAGGTCAGCGGCGGCTTCTTGCATCTGATCTTTGAGCTCAGAGACAATCTCGGAACGATTTCCGCGGAGAAAGTTTTCTACCTGCCTGACGTTCTTTGCGTAGGAAACGGTATCAATGGCGCCAACGCACACGCCAGGTCCCTTGCCTACGTGGTAATCAAAGCAGGGACGTCCCTTCTTTGCCAGCAGCAAGTTAGCAACAGCCGCCCCATCAGGGTCTTTTTCGAGCAAACGCTTAGCACGCTTCCACTCCACGCACGTAGCGGAGCAGATAGGCACTACTTTTCTGAGCGTCTCAATGGTCTGGCGAGCGGCGTAAGAATCAGTGTAGGGACCAAAATAGCGCGTACCCTTCTTGTGTTTCTCGCGCGTGTATTTAATTGCTGGGAAGGTATCTGACTCGGTAATGGCAATGTAGGGATAGCTCTTATCGTCTTTGAAGTCCACGTTGAAGTAAGGACGATACTGAGCAATGAGGTTGCGCTCCAGCACCAGTGCTTCGTGCTCGTTTTCTACCACAATGTAGTCAAAACTACGCACGACCTGCATCATCAGTGGAATCTTGGCTCGATCATCTTGAAGTGTGACGTACTGCCTCATGCGAGCACGCAGGTTCTTAGCTTTTCCTACATAGATAACCTTGCCAGACCCATCTTTCCAGAGGTAACAGCCTGGATCAGTTGGCACCTGATCAACCTGCTCTCTGATGGATACCAGATCATCTGAAGGCTCGGAAGAAAATGACGGCGCAAGTCCCGGCGCCCCCGAAGGCACGTAGTTGGGATCAAGGTTGTTCTGAGAGCTATCTTTGCCGTTTTTTGCGCCGCTTCTGGCCATGCTATGACCTCACGCGAGAAACCAGTGAACGAAGCATGGCGGACTCTGGTGATTTAAAGAGGATTGCCAAGCCATAGGTAACCAAAACAGCTGGAATACCTGCAAAGATGCAGTACAGCACGCCATAGAGCGCTCGGCCGTCTGGTACGCCAATAACGGCGCGCAGGCCCACCATGATAAGAAGTGCTGCAGCCGATCCTGCCAGGCCAAAAAGAATTGAACGAACAAATGCAAACACCATGGACTTAAGTCCAATCTGACCAAGGTGCTTACGCAGGCTGATCAACATAATGGTATCGATAACCACATAGAAGATGGCTGAAGTAGCTGCTACAAACATCATGCCAAAGTGAGAAGTACCCACCAGCAGCACTAAAACCTGCACGACAGAGCCAAGCGTTGCAGAAACAGCGTAGAGCGTCATACGACGCATAGCAGAGCAGACTTTTTGCAGGTACATGCCAATGCCATACAAAGGCAAAGCAAGCGACTGGCCAATCAAGAATTGCTGGGTTAACAGCAGTTGGTCTTCAGTGAACTTGCTTGCTCCAATAATAGAAACAAGAGGCATCGAGAAGATCATCAAGTACATCATGAACGGCACGGTAAAGAAAAGAATCTGGTTGATACCGTGCTTGAAGTCCTTCTTGAACTGGTCCATATTCTCTTTTGCCCAGCTATCGGACAGCTCGGTAAAGAGGGCTGTGGTAATAGGCACCGTCAAAATGGAATATGGCAGCGTGTACCAAAGACGAGCGTACGCCGCAACGGAAGCGCCCGATGCAGAAACACTGAGCTGCGAGCTTGTCTGCACCGACATAGTTACAAACGTGGCAACCACAACAATCAGAGCAGGCGCGCCAATCTTGAGCGTCTCTTTAAGTGCGGGGTCTTTGAGGTTAATTCTCCACGAGAGCTTAATCCCCTTGCGCTTAAGTGACGGTACCTGAATCAGAACCTGAATCAAAACGCCCAGGGGATTCCCCAGTGCAAGAATAAGAAGGCCCAGCTCAGGGTTTGTGTTAACCAAGAAAGCATACGCAAAGAACGATGCCGTAGTCACAAAGTTATTAAAGATAGGGGCTGCGGCTGGCCAGAGGTAGTCTCTTTCTGCATTCAAAACACCAGAGAAAATGGTGGAGAAACAATACAGCATAACCTCAATAACAAAGAACCTAAAGAAGTACACTGCCAGCGTTGGGTCAAAATCAGCACCTGCCGAGAAGGACTGTGTATACACCACTTCTGCAGCAAAGAAGAAACCTAGAACAGCAACAAGTCCAGTTGCAACAACAACAATGGAAAGCAGGTTTGAGGTGTAAGCATTTGCCTCATCCTGTCCAACTTTTTTCTTAATAGAGAGATATACCGGCAAGAAAGCTGTGGTGAGCATTCCCGCACCAACAAGCTCATAGAGCTGGTCAGGAAGGGTGTTTGCAATGGAATAGCAGCTTGCAAGAACGGTTGCGCCCATAGCAAACGCCTGAGCCCAGGTTCTTAAAAAGCCCGTAATACGGCTAATCAGAACAAGCACGCTCATCATAGAGGTAGAACGGCTTAAGTCTTTTTGCTTGGACGCATCCTCTTCATCAGAAGAAGTCTCTTCACTATAAGAATTACCTGCGTCGAAGTTACCGTCTGACACAGGGCTGTTATCTGCCTCAGAGTTATCCTCTTCAGCAGCAACTTCTTCGAGTTTCTGACTTACAATCTGCTCAAAGACTTCATCCTCAATTGGTTGATGAAACGTCTCTGGAACAACAATGTTATCCACTACAGGAGGCTCATCAAAGGTCTGATCAAGAGCTTTGCTCAGAGTTTCTTCAGATAAGGTTCCATCAGAAGACTCTGCTGAAAGTCGCATATGTTTGGGCTGATATGCCACTAGTGCACCTCGCGAACAATATCTGCAAACGTAGCCGATACAAATGAAGCCAAATCTTCTGGAGAAAGCGTTAAACTGAGTCCGCGTTTTCCACCAGAGATATGGATGAGCTCAAAAAGCTGAGCAGTCTCGTCAATTATAGTGGGAAACTGCTTTTTCATACCAACGGGAGTGCAGCCACCACGAACATAACCTGTTAAACCCTCAAGCTCTTTAACAGGCAGCATGGAAAGGTTCTTTTGGCCAGACGCGGCTGCTGCTTTCTTAAGATCGAGCTCTTGATCTACAGGAATACAACACACCACATGCTCACCACTTGAAGACACGCAGACAAGCGTTTTGAACGCAGCGTCTGGATCTTCTCCAAGCATCTCTGCAATATGAGTTCCCAACTCACCAGAAGGAACGTCTTCGTCCACCTCGTAAGATTGGAACTCGTAAGTAATGCCGGCAGCATCAAGCTCCCTCATGGCATTTGTCTTTTGAACCTTTGCTGTTTTTCTCGCCATATTATGCGCGCTTCTTCTGAGCTTTTTTCTCTGCAGCTAGACGTGCATTATCACGGTCTAGAATCTCTTTGAGGAACTTGCCGGTGTGACTTTCTGAAGTTGCCGCAACCTTTTCTGGCGTACCGGAAACAACTACCGTTCCTCCGCCATCGCCACCCTCTGGACCCATATCAATAATACGGTCAGCCATCTTAATGACATCCAGGTTGTGCTCAATAACAAGAACGGTGTTACCCGCATCAACAAGACGCTCAAGAACAACAATAAGCTGCCTGACATCCTCAAAATGAAGACCAGTTGTTGGCTCATCCAAAATATAAAGAGTTTTACCAGTCTGCTGACGGTGAAGCTCTTTTGCAAGCTTAACGCGCTGCGCCTCGCCACCAGAAAGCGTAGTTGCAGGCTGGCCAAGATGAATGTAGCCAAGGCCTACATCGTGGAGAGTCTGCAGCTTGTTCTTAATGCGAGGAATGTTTGCAAAGAACGCAAGTGCCTCGTGAACAGTCATGTCAAGGACGTCAGAGACAGACTTGCCGTGATAGAGAATCTCGAGCGTCTCACGGTTGTAGCGCTTACCGTGGCAGACCTCGCAAGGAACATAGACGTCAGGCAGGAAGTTCATCTCAATCTTGATCTGGCCGTCGCCCTTACAAGCCTCGCAGCGGCCTCCTTGGACGTTAAACGAGAAACGACCAGCTGAGTAACCACGAGCACGAGACTCTGGAACTGAAGCGTACAGCGCGCGCAGGTCATCCCAAAGGCCAATATAGGTTGCTGGATTAGAACGAGGCGTTCTTCCAATAGGACTCTGGTCAATATCAATGACCTTATCGATAAGATCGACGCCTTCAAGCTTTTTATACTCTCCCACCACACGCTTTGAATGCTGAACGGCATTGGTAAGCGCGGGCGCAAGGGTGTCGGTAACCAAAGAAGACTTACCAGAGCCAGAAACACCTGTGACTACTGTCAATGTGCCCAGCTCGATAGCGGCGGAAACGTTCTTAAGGTTGTTAGCGCTTGCTCCTGTAATCTTGATTTTTCCGCGACCAGGCTTACGACGAGCCTCTGGCAGCCTAATCTGCTTCTTTCCCGTGAGATAAGCGCCCGTAATAGAATCGGGGTTCTTGACAATCTCTTCTGGGGTTCCAGCCGCAACAACGTGACCACCAAGCTCACCGGCGCCAGGGCCCATGTCAATAACGTAATCAGCTGCACGAATGGTATCTTCATCGTGTTCAACCACAAGTACGGTATTACCGCGGTCTCTGAGCTGCTTGAGGGTCTCAATAAGACGGTTGTTGTCTCTTTGATGCAGACCAATGGAAGGCTCATCCAGAATGTAAAGGACGCCCATGAGGCCGGCACCAATCTGAGTTGCCAAGCGAATACGCTGGGCCTCTCCACCAGAAAGCGATGCTGCTGCGCGAGAAAGCGTGAGGTAATCCAAGCCAACGTTTACCAAGAACTGTAGCCTTGCCACAATCTCTTTGACAATAGGACCTGCAATGACCTTCTGACGGTCAGTAATAGTCAGCTGCTTAAAGAACTCCAATGACTCCTTACAAGAGAGCTCACAGACCTCCCAGATGTTCTTCTCGCCAATCGTAACGGAGAGAATCTCTGGCTTTAAGCGGGCGCCGTGGCAGGTAGTACAGGGCATCTCGCGAATGTACTTCTCAAGATGCGTCTTCATATTCTCTGACGTGGTCTCTTGATACTTGTCAAAAAGGATCTTTCTGACGCCAGAGAACGTGGTGAACCAGTGTGTATTACGGCCGTCTCGCGTCTTGTAGTCAACGCGAATCTTAGTTGAACCAAGACCACCGAGAAGGGCGTCTTGTACCTTCTTTGGTAGCTTATTCCAAGGCGTTGTATCAGACACGTCAAAATGCTTGCAGACTGCAGACAAAATCTGAGGATAGTAGTTTGAATGGCCAAAGAGACTTCCAAAAACGCCCTCTGATACGGACAGTTTTGGATCTGCAATCAGTGCTGCAGCATCAATAATTTTACGAGTTCCTAGACCATCGCAGTCAGGACAGGCGCCGTAAGGAGCGTTGAAGGAGAAATCACGAGGCTGCAGGTCATCCATGGAGTGACCGTGAATAGGACAAGCAAGCGCCAGCGAATACTGCAAGAGCTCTTCTGGCATGGTCTCTGGGTTGGACTTATCGGCCAGGAGCAATATACCTACTTTACCCTGGGCAAGCTTGGTTGCCTGCTCAACGCCTTCAACAATGCGGCCCAAAGAATCAGGACGGATGACAATACGATCAACGACAACCTCAATATCGTGCTTGAGGGTCTTTCCCAGCGTGATTTCTTCATCAAGTTCACGCACAACGCCGTCAACACGAACGCGAGAAAATCCTTCTTTTCGCAGATCTTCAAAGAGCTTGACGTACTCGCCCTTGCGACCCAAAACAACAGGAGCCAGGACATAGGCTCTACGTCCCTGACCAGCCTCGAGAATTTTATCGGCAACCTGATCGGTTGTCTGGCGCTCAATAACGCGACCGCACTCAGGGCAGTGAGGAGTACCCATGCGAGCATACAAAAGACGCAGATAGTCGTAGATTTCTGTTACGGTACCCACGGTAGAGCGAGGATTTCTGGAAGTGGTCTTCTGGTCAATGGACACCGCAGGAGAAAGGCCATCAATAGAGTCAAGGTCTGGCTTATCCATCTGTCCCAAAAACTGACGGGCATAGCTGGACAAAGACTCAACGTAGCGGCGCTGTCCTTCTGCGTAAATGGTGTCGAAGGCAAGGCTTGACTTGCCCGAACCAGAAAGACCCGTAATAACTACCAGCTGATCACGAGGGATATCAATATCAATGTCTTGCAGGTTGTGCTCTCGTGCGCCACGGATAGCAATTTTGCTTGAAGCCATAGTTCCTCACATAACCAGTTTGACATGCACATTTCTTTTACGCGCCAACTGCCAAACAATAGAAAACAACATCAGTACACACCGATACAATTTGTGCGTACTGATGTTCTAGTATACCCAAGATAGTGCCGCCAAAACACGGCAAGCGCGCTTCCCTATTTAATGCGAACCTTCATCACGGCTTTTTTTAGCTTTGAGCCAGATTTCTCCAGCGTACAGCCCGGTTTGTGAGCATCAGATGGAGGTGTCACTAGAAAATCACCAGCGTGCAAGGTAACCCATGTCTCTTCTCCAGGATTGGTGTAAGCACCAAAATCAGCGTCAGCATTGAACTCACCCTTAAGAACACACTGCTCAAGAGGGGCAACAGCGATGCTTTCGGTGCCAGAAATAACCACATGAATATCAGCGTAAATCTTATGAGCCTCATAGTCCTTCTCGCCAGGCAAAGCGGGCTCAAACTCCATGACGTTCACAAAAACGTTATCCCCATCAATTTCTGTTTTTCCCAAAGGCAGCTCATTCAGATTGTGGGTTGCTAGAAACTCCGCAGCACAAGCCATATATTTCTGACCAAAGTCATTCTCAGATAAATTTTTAATTGACGAGAAAATCATGTGAACCTCCTACGTTCAGCTAAAGTGCGCCGAAAAGATTATAGCTATCTCGTTTGCCATAAAGTTCTATGGGTAGAATTAAGTAGTTACTGCATACAACTGCTACATAAGGAGAGACATGGCAGACGTAGATATTGATAAAGAAGCGCTTCGTAAAGAGATTGACGCTGCGCTGCATGGCAAAAAGAAAGAGCCACAGCCACCTGCCGGCTTTGAACTCAATCAACACTCAAGCGTTAAGCACGTTATTGGCGTTGTTTCTGGCAAAGGCGGTGTTGGTAAGTCTTTTGTCACCGGCATTCTTGCTACTAACCTTGCTCGCGCAGGTAAGCGCGTTGGTATTCTTGACGGCGATATTACCGGACCTTCAATTCCTCGTATGTTTGGCATCTCTGATGAGCGCTCTTACGGCGTTGAAGAGCAGCTTATTCCTATCGAGGACGCAAACGGTATCAAGATTATGAGCGCTAACCTGGTGCTTCAAAACGAGACCGATCCTGTTCTCTGGAGAGGTCCTGTTGTTGCTGGTGCTATCCAACAGTTCTACAGCCAGTGCAACTGGGGTGACCTTGATTACCTGCTCATCGACATGCCTCCAGGAACAGGCGATGTTGCACTGACCGTATTTCAGTCCCTTCCTGTTGAGGGTGTTGTAATTGTTTCTTCTCCACAAGATCTTGTTCAGATGGTTGTGGGCAAGGCAGTGCGCATGGCAGAAATGATGCATGTACCTGTACTTGGTTTGATTGAGAACATGGCATATATCACCTGCCCTCACTGTGATGAGCGCATTGAGCCTTACGGTCCATCAAAGCTTACCGAGACCGCAGCAGCATTTAACCTCAAGCCTTTGGGACAGCTTCCTATGGATGCAACCTTTGCCCAGATTGCCGATAAGGGAACCTTTAGCACCGAGCTTCCTCAAGGTCTTGTTCCTGACGCAACACAGAGCGTTCTTGACCTGTAAGCCCTAAAAGCTGGTGCTTATACAACACAAAAGGTAATTCTTACTATGGCTCAAACAACGCGCATTAAAGAACGACAAGCAGCACAGGCTCAGCGTATTAAGCAAGCTCAGGCGTTCATGGTGCCGGACAACATTGATGTAGCAATTTTAGGTGGCGGCGCGGCAGGGCTCTGCGCTGCCATCACTGCTGCTGAGGCTCTTGGTGCAAATAAGCGCGTTGTCATCTTTGAAAAAGCATTGGAGAGCGGCAGGACTATCCTGGCAACAGGAGGCGGGCGCTGCAACTTCACCAATGCAGATTTGAGCTTTGAGAATTTTTCTCATCCAAAGTTTGTTCAGGCTGTCTGCAAAGACAAGGACACGTTTCTTGCGGACATCCTGGCTTTCTTTAGGTTCAGCGGTCTTGCGTGGGCAACTGAAGACGAAGGTAGAATGTACCCGCTTACCAGGCAAGCAAGCTCCATCCAGTCACTGTTGCTCAGACGTGCCCAAAAAGCTGGTGTCCAATTTGCCCTGGGACGAGAAGTAATATCGGTAAATCCGCAGCACAATGGCTTCACCGTTACCTTTCAAGAATGCTTTGCTGGCGAGAAAACCCACAAGGTCCACGCATCATCGGTAGTTCTAGCCACTGGCGGGCTCACAACCACAAAACTTGCAGAGAGCCTTAACTTGCAGACCACTTCACTGCGACCTGGACTCTGTGCACTTACCTGCACCCCTGAGCCACCTGCAAGCCTGGATGGCAAACGTGTCCGTGCGCAGGCAGCTCTTTTAAGAGACGGAGCTGTACTCAAACAGGAATCTGGTGAGCTACTCTTAAGGTCATTTGGACTCTCGGGCATCATGATTTTCAACTTGTCTCGCACAGCCCTGCCTGGTGACGTGCTTGAGATTGACCTTCTCCCCCAACTTACGGAAGAGGAAGTTGCAGCAGCTGTAGAAGCTCACACCACCGACGGTCTTCTCGACCCACAAATTGCCGCCTACCTGAGCGTCAGCAATTCAGTTGAGGCCACGGTTGCCAAGGCTCACAAAATAGCATTTACCGTAACAGGTACATCCGCCAAAGTTGTCCCACAGGTTTGTGTTGGCGGTATTTCCGTTGAACAGGTGAGTACAGACACACTTGAGGCGCGCAGCATTCCAGGTCTGTTTATCGCTGGAGAAGCTCTTGACATTGATGCTCAATGTGGAGGATTTAACCTCTCGTGGGCGTGGAAGAGCGGTATGGTTGCCGGTCTGGCTGCCGCAAAAAGCGCTGGTCAGAATTGCGAATCTCTGAAAGAGGACAACTAACATGCTGGAAGTATCAAACATTAAAGTTCATGTTGCTCCTCTTCGTAAGCATCCTGCTAAAGAATCAAAGGCGGGGTTTGATGCGCTGCTTCACGCTCTCCGAGTCTCTGCGGATGAGGTTACCTCATATGAGCTGCATAAACGCTCAATTGATGCGCGTAAAAGAAATGATATTGTTCTTATCCTCACTTACCACGTAAACCTTAAAGGTGGGCCTGCAGCGGAGCAAAAACTTCTTAACAAGATTCAAGGCAAGCCTGCGGCAAAGCACATTAAGCTTGCTGAGCCAAATACTTTTACGCTTCCCAAAGCGAAGCAACCTGTTCCTTCAGAGAATCGTCCCGTTGTTGTAGGAGCGGGATGTGCGGGCTTGTTCTGTGCGCTTACGCTTGCCAAAGCTGGCCTCAATCCCCTGCTTATTGAGCGCGGAGATGATGCAGCACGAAGAACTGCGGCGGTAGAACATCACAACCAAACGGGTCAGCTAGATCTTGAGAGCAACATCCAATTTGGTCTTGGTGGTGCTGGTACATTCTCTGACGGCAAGCTCAACACGGGTACCAAAAGTGCTTCTCACCGCTTTATTCTTGAGACTTTTGTAAAAGCAGGTGCACAGAAAAACATTTTATGGGATGCAAAACCCCATGTAGGAAGTGATGTTCTTCCCGCCGTTGTGACCAACATTGTCACAATGATTGAAGAGGCGGGTGGAACCGTTGCATTTAGGACAAAACTCGCCTCCCTAGAGCGAGCTTCAGATGGCTCTCTTTCTGCAATTCAGGTTGAGAAGACCAATCCAGATGGCTCAACTCAAACTGAAACAATAAAGACTCACACAATGATTCTTGCGACTGGTCACTCAAGTAGAGACACGTATGTCATGCTCAAAGACAAAGGTATTTCTATGGAGAGAAAAACCTTTGCTATGGGTGTGCGAATTGAGCATCTTCAGTCTCAAATCAATAAATCGTTGTACGGTCCCGAGGCAACCAATCCCGTACTTGGAGCGGCCCCCTACAAGCTTTCTGTTCATCTTCCCTCTGGTAGGAGTGCTTTCTCATTCTGCATGTGTCCTGGTGGCTATGTTGTATCTGCAGCTAGCGAGAAGGGCGGCGTAGTCACAAATGGTATGAGCTTGTCTGATCGTGCAGGACAAAACGCTAACTCTGGTCTCTTGGCTAACGTCTATCCAGAGGATCTTCCAGGAGATGACGTACTCGCTGGAATTGACCTGCAACGCAGCTGCGAACAAGCGGCCTTTAAAGCGGGCAGCGGAGCCTATGTTGCTCCTGCTCAGCTTGTAGGCGACTTCCTCAACAAGAAAGCTTCTACTGGACCGCGCTCGGTAAAACCCACCTACCCACGTGGGGTTACCTGGACCTCGCTTGAAGACTGTCTTCCATCCTATGTCTTAAATACCTTGCGAGAAGCCCTTCCAGTCATGGACAAAAAACTTCATGGCTTTGCTCATCCCGATGCAGTTCTTACGGGTGTTGAAACAAGATCAAGCTCTCCTGTAAGAATTACCCGCGATGAAACAGGACAAAGTATTAACACACCTGGTGTGTGGCCTGTAGGTGAAGGTGCCGGCTACGCCGGTGGCATTATGAGCGCCGCAGCTGATGGCATTAGGATGGCCGAGCTTGTAGTAGAGCACTACAACAACGCCTAATGTTTGCCTCTATAGCGTCTGCGAGTTGCGTGAGCGCTGCCTTTTCTAGCACCAGTTTTAAGCCTCTTGATAACATCATCTGAGGTAGTGCCTTCGAGCTGACTTCTAATGGCAACAATCTGATCTCTGAGTTCTGCTGCATGCTCATAATCCATAGACGCAGAAGCTTCTGCCATCTCTGCTTCCATTCCAGAAAGCATTGCTTCAACCTCTGTGCGAGGAAGATTTTGTAGCTCTTCAGCAAGCAACTCTGCAGGCATTTCAAGAATTGATTCTTGCTGCTCTTCAAGCGAATCTTCGTCATCAGAGGCGGTATAGAACTCTCCGTTTTTGCGCTTACGCTTATCAACGTTTTCTGAAGCTTCAGCAATAAAGCCTGCAATATCCGTAATGGATTTCTTAACGGTCTTAGGTATAATACCGTGCTCTTTGTTAAACGCTTCCTGAATTTCTCGGCGCCTTTTTGTCTCATCTATAGCAATGCGCATAGAATCAGTGATTTTATCGGCATACATAATGACCTGGCCAGAAGCGTTTCGTGCTGCTCTGCCCATAGTCTGAATAAGAGACCTTCTGTTTCTTAAGAAGCCCTCTTTATCTGCATCAAGAATTGCTACAAGAGAAACCTCTGGAATATCAAGTCCTTCTCGCAAAAGGTTAATTCCAACCAGTACGTCAATCTTTCCCTGGCGCAAATCTCTAATGATTTCTACGCGGTCAAGCGTAGCGGTATCCGAGTGCATATAGTTGACTTTAATGCCCTCATCTAGCAGGTGATCTGTAAGATCTTCTGCCATTCTTTTAGTAAGCGTGGTAACAAGAACGCGCTCTTTTTTTGCCACTCTCTCTTTGACCTCTGAAATAAGATCATCAATCTGACCTCTTACTGGTCTGACATCAATCTTTGGATCGAGAAGGCCAGTTGGACGAATAATCTGCTCAACCTGTTGCTGGGCAACCGTCTCTTCGTAGTCTCCAGGAGTTGCAGAGACGTAAATAAACTGTGGAATACGTCCCTCAAATTCGTCAAATCTGAGAGGCCTGTTATCAAGTGCAGAAGGAAGTCTAAATCCGTGATCTACCAGCGTAACTTTACGAGACCTATCGCCCTCATACATACCTCTTATTTGAGGAACCGTAACGTGTGACTCATCGATAATACAAATCATATCTTTAGGGAAATAATCAATGAGCGTATAGGGAGGCTCACCGGGAGCACGCCCATCTAAATGGCGCGAGTAGTTCTCAATACCATTGCAATAACCCATAGTCTCAAGCATCTCTAGATCATAGTTTGTCCTCTGAGCAAGACGCTGAGCTTCTAGTAATTTATCGTTTTCTTTAAGCTCTTTAACACGAGCTTCCATCTCTTCCGAGATGGTTGTAAGAGCATGGGTAATCTTTGGACGCTCAGTAACGTAGTGAGATGCTGGCCAAATTGGAATAGCATCAAACTCTCTAAGCACTTCTCCCGTAACGTTACTAACCTCTGAAATACTTTCTACTTCATCACCAAAGAACTCAATACGCAGCGGATTTTCTGCATACGGCGGGAACACATCAACAACGTCTCCACGAACCCTAAACATACCGCGCTGTAGATCGTAATCATTTCTATCGTACTGGACATCAATAAGATCTTTAATAAAATCATCGCGCTCAAGAGGAACGGATTTATCTACATTAGGTGCAAGACCTGCATAATCTTGAGGGCTACCAATACCATATATACACGATACAGATGCAACTACAATGACATCTCGTCTAGATAGAAGCGATGAAGTTGCCTGGTGACGGAGCTTCTCTACCTCTTCGTTGATGGAAGCGTCTTTTTCTATGTACGTATCAGACTGCGGAACATATGCCTCTGGCTGGTAGTAGTCATAGTACGAGACAAAGTACACAACAGCGTTGTTAGGAAAGAGCTCCTTCATCTCTGAAGCAACCTGTGCAGCCAGTGTTTTATTGGGCTCCATAATAAGCGTGGGGCGGTTGAGCTTCTCGATAGTTTTAGCCATAGAGAAGGTCTTACCCGAACCCGTAACACCTAAGAGCGTCTGGTACCTGAGTCCGTCTTCAATTCCTTGGGCAAGCTTTTCTATTGCCTGTGGCTGATCACCTGCGGGTTCAAAAGGAGATACTACCTGAAGCTTCTCTTCTCCTGCTTCACGACCAAATCGGCGCAGTTCAGCACCTATATATTCTTTATGTTGATCTTCAGCATGAGATGCATTCATGAGATTCTCCTTTTCTTGTGAAAGTAGTATACCCCACTTCTCAAAACTGAAACACTTGTTCTATACTATTTATAAATTGCAGTATAGTTTCAATGTGTGACGGGTAATAAATACATTACCTATATGCGTTAAACTAGCATTTAAATAAACAAGTTACATCAGATAAAGGAGATACCTTGGGCGTCTCAGATCTTTTCTCGCTAAATAAAGCTTCAAAGCAACCTCAGGGTTCTACCCTAGAGAAGATTTTGCTGCGCTCAAATAATGTCATTGCCGCTCTTAAAGACCTTGTTGCAAACAATCAGATTGCAGAGGCTGGTCTTCAAGAGATGCTGATGCGCTCTAAAAATCTCGAGAATACCAATCTGCCCAAGGGCGATGTTCATAAGCTGGACAGAACGGGTCGCTGGTGGTTCAACGCTAACACGATGGAGTGTGCACCAGAAGAGTACGATGCTTTTATTGCAACTGAGGCTATTCTCAACATTTCACAAGATGTTGAAGCCCTAAAGAATACACATGCTTCTGAGACAGATCTTCAGCTTGTTCGTACTACCCTCTCGCAGGTAGCAAGTCTCATGCCCAAGTCAGCTTCTCTTTCTGAGCAAGTTGCTCCTTTTAGCGGTAACGCTGATGGCAGCTCAGACTGGATGAAGCGTCTTTGGTTTGCCAACTATGTTGAGAACACGCCATTCCCTTTTAGGATGGTATACAACTTCTCTTACAATCCACAACTTGATATTTTGTTATTCGAGTTCTTTGTAGCTCGTCCTCGCTGCTTTAGTTTCTTATCCGCAGAAAAGGCAGAGCAAATTGCAGCGGCGCGCGCTTACGCGCTGCGTACTTCTCTTTGCGTGGCTCGTATGGCACTTCAGAGCTGCAAAATCTCTCGCGTCTGCATCAATGGCAGCTTGCGCGGAGAAGAGCGTATTGTCCTATCTATGGACTTAAACGAGGCTGCGCTCGCACGCCTCTTGCCTACTGCAGCAAACACTCAAATTGACGGCAACAGCTTCCCACAAGATCCAGCACTCAGGGTTTCTTTTGACCCTGAAGGTTGGTTTAGCGAGGTTGAGCCTTTTATGAAGCCAACAGATGAGTGGGTTTCTCCTCGTAGCTTCTTTGAAATGCCAGACCTGTCTGATCGTCCTTGTTCACCAGCAGTTACTGCTGTTTGTGGAGCCCAAAAAGTAAGCGATCTTGGGTACTCTGAGGCATCTCACCGCATTAGACTTTGGAACACCACTCTCAACAACATTCCAAAAGATTCTTCTACTGCAGATGCAGTTGGTAAATTTGAGGAAGCAAAAGCTTCAACTTCTGATATTTACGCCATTGAAGGCTTTGATAGAGTCATCCATGGCTTGGTTGAGGGTACCATCGATTTCTCGGACAGAAGGTCTATGGCTGAGAAATTCCTCTTTGGTTCGCCTTTGCAAAAAACGCTTCAATCCATAAATAACATCATGGATGGAGAGCCAGATGCAGACGCTCTAGAAAAGGTGCTTACAGAGCTTGAGTCTCAGGTTTCACCAACCCTTGATATGGGTCTCTATCTGGATGACTCTGATTCTATCTACAGATATTTTGATTCCCTCTCAGAGCGCGTAGCTTATAACCTTGCATTCCCCAATGAGCCAAGAAAACTGGTGCTTATTCCAGACACCTATTTTATGTCTTTAGCAAGAATGGCTCGCGCCTACAACCTGCTTGAACAGCCAGAAAAAGCAGAACGCTATGCACAAGAAGCCCACAGAATCTCTCCTTTGGGAATTGATGCAACGCTGCTATTGGTAAGAACATTAGAAGACCAGTCAAAAGTCTTTGAGGCTGCAAAGCTGCTCAAAGACCTTATCGCACATATTTTCTCCAGCTCAGATGTTGCTCTGGTGTACTATCGCCTGGCCTATATGGAGTGGAAGCTAGGACGCTCTGACCTTTGTGCAGCTTGCTATCAAATGGCAATGATCATCGGCGGAAGTGTTGCTCAGCCTGCAAAAGAAGAGCTTGAAGACCTTCTCAAGGCAGACGCTTCTGTTAAGAAACTAGATACCCCTCAAGAGGTCTTCTCGTTCCTTAAGCAAAATGGTGTTCCTGTCTTTGACCAGAAAGCCGTATTTAACAAGGCAGTTGCTATTGGCAGCGCTTGTGTAAACGATGGCATTTACTGTGTTGGCCAAAACATGCTCAAGAACTGCCTTGAAATTACCTTTGACGATGCAGCTGCCAAGGTAGAAAGTTCACTGAGGACACCCTTCTAGAGGCCGCGCACGTAAGCTATAACTTATTGCTCTGAATGCTGGTTAAACCGAGCGTTTAACCAAAGTTCTACCTGCGCTTTAAGATCATCGAGGCCTTCAGAGTTTACAAACACCGTATCCGCCTGATTACGCAAATACGTATCGGAAGGCTGATGCGCTATACGCTGCTCAAACTCTTGGCGAGAAGATCCTCGCTGTTCAGCGCGTTCTGCTCTCAGTTCCAAAGGCGCTACAACAACGACAACTTCATCAACCAGCTCAAGCAAGTCTTCAACGCGGTCAAGCAGCGGAACCTCTACAAAGCAGAACTGAGCATCTGCAGCAGGAGCCTCTTTTGTAAGGAATTGACGCATATATTCCCTGATAAAAGGCATCTCAAGTTCTTCTAAGAGCTCAGCAGATTCACTAGTGGCAAAAGCTCTGAGACCAAGCTCTCGCCTATTAATCTCATGAGTAACAGGATCTAGCAAATCGTTACCAAAAGCCTCTGCCACACGATACGTACACTCACATCCAGGTCTCAGAAGTCTACGAGAAACCTCATCAAGGTCAAAGCGCAGACCACCTGCCGCTTCAAGCATTTTAGAAACAGTTGATTTGCCAGACGCCATCCCGCCGGCGAGAATTACCTTGTACATGTAGTTCACTCCTATAACTGCAGTGCTGTATAAGAGCCTAGCAGTTTTACTTCTTCAGGAGTATGAGTTACCCAAATTACAACTTTTGATTCAATGAACGGTTTGACAGAGGCAATAACCTGCTGCTTAAGCGCTTCGTCTAATCCCTTAAGCGGTTCATCAAAGAGCAAGATGTCTGCATCTGCAAAGAGGGTACGTAAAAGAGCAACGCGTCTCTTTTGACCACCGGAAAACTCAGAAACAGGCTTGTTTTCTGTTCCTTCAAGTCCTACCTCACAAAGCGCCTCTTTAATACGCTCTCGAGCGCTTTGTTTTTGCTCCTTTGAGTGCAACTGTATAGCAAGCATGATATTTGCCATAACGCTCAAGTTTTCTAGCAGTCTATCTTCCTGAAACATCATGACCGTTTTAGCGTTAGGCGATGTAAGCACTGTGCCTGAATCAGCCACTTCGAGACCACAAAGAATACGAAGAAGTGTTGTTTTCCCTGCTCCAGAGGGCTCAGAGAGTACGTACACTCCCCTCTCAAACTTGTAGGAAAAATCATCAAGCACAACCGTATTACCAAACGATTTAGTGATGTTTTTTGCCTCAAGCAAATGCTCGGTTGCATAGGCACAATTAGTTGTGTTCATACTCATGAGCAGCTCTTTTCTAGCCTTGCAGCGGCCCATGAAACTAACCGCATCACGATCTTCTCGCCAAGTGCGCTCATCACAATAACCACAAGCGTCCACGCAAAAAGGGCTGGCGTATCCAAATACACTTTAGCGTTATAGAGGTGCTCGCCAATGGAGAATGCGGGAAGGCCAATGACCTCGGCAGCAATTCCCGACTTCCAGCAAAACCCCATGGCAAGTGAGGTTGCTGTCTTAAGCGAAGGCATAAGCTGCGACAAATAAATTGCTTTAATGCGTTGCCAGCCGTGAATTTGGTATACATCAGCCATCTCAATGAGCTGCTGGTCAGTGCTGAGGAGCCCCTCAAGTACCGCAATGTAGATGATAGGAAGTGCCATCAAAAATGAAATTGAAATTGAAAGGTAGGGCGTGCGAACCCAGATTAGTAGCAAGATGACAAACGATGCCACGGGAATTGATTTGATTGTAGAAATAAGCGGCTCAAAAAGAATCTTGATCAACTTGTACTTAAAACTCAAAAACGCCAGCAAGGAACCAGCCGTAAAAGCAAGTGCTCCACCAGCAAAAATACGCAAAAGAGAAAGACCAATAGAAACCCAAAACTCGCGTAGTTGAGCTAGCGAGAAAAGCGTCTGAATGGTCTGAATGGGTGAAGTTAAAACAATATCCTGATTGATGACAACCGCAGCTATCTGCCACACGACAAGCCAAAATACCAGTGCGCCTAAACGTGCTCCCCAGCTAGAAGCAACTTTGCGCACAGTCGGTTTGCCTTGCACGCGGCCCGCACCTTGGGTCTGACCTGCGCTTTGGGCCTGATCGTTTTTCTCGACAGAAAAATCTGCCGAGGCAGCGCCTTTCTCGGCGCCACCTCGGGCAGAAATACTATCTTTTATATGCGGGTTATGCGCCAAAGTAGAAATCGTCTCCAGGAACCTGTCCGCCTACTGCCTGAGAATTAGCCTCAGCCAGAATGCCTAAGTAACTTGAAAGTGCGCTCTTCATATCTGCGCCATCAATATACGTAATATTACACTTAGGCAGCGCAACCTTGGCAATAGGCTCTGGAACAATGCCGTATTTGCCTACAAGCGTAGCAGCCTCATCTGGATGATCAACCGCAAATGCAACAGAGTCTTTGTAGTGAGAAAGCAGGGCTGTTACCGCATCTGGAGAATCTGAGATGAGCTTTGAAGAAATAATAGTTACGCCAGCAATCAGCTTGCTCTGAGGATTGACAGCCTCCCATTCAGCGCCAAGGTCGATTGCAATGCGAATCTGGCTGTTCTTGCTTTGTGCCACCGTAACAAAAGGCTGTGGGAGCAGCGCAATTCCCTCTGGATCTTGAGCTAGAGCAGCAACACACTCGGTATGTTCGCTCTTCCACTCTACTTGGACGTCCTCACCAAGTGTCATGCCATTTTTACTCAGCAGGTAGGACAATGTGTACTCTGGGACTGCACCCTTACCAGAAGCGTAGAGCGTCTTTCCCTTGAGGTCAGTAAGCTTAGAGATAGCGCTACCCGTCTCAACAATGTAAAGGACGTTCAATACGTTAAGACAAGCTACCTTATAGGCGCCTTTGGTCTTGTTAAAGAGCGTAGCTGCAAGGTTTGCAGGAATAGATGCAACGTCAACATCGCCCTGGGCAACCTTAGCAACTACCTGATCAGGAGCATCCAAAATCTCAAACGAGTAGTTGTTATCGGTAATGTTTTGCGCCTCAACCTCGCTCATGAACTTAACCAAGCCCATGGCAGTAGGACCTTTAAGCGTTGCAACTTTTACCGCAACAGGATTAGATTTCTTAGCCTCATCTTTTGTGGCGTCCTGAGACTTCTCTTGGTCTGTTCCCTTGCAGCCAAACAGTGCTGTAGCTGGAATGAGACCTGCAAGCTTAAGGAACGAACGTCTATCCATGAATCACTCCTGACTCGAAAAGTTAACTAAGGCTACCTTATCACGTCTACGGCAAAATTCACACGATATACAGCATATCTTACAAACTCTTTGATACATCTATGAGAACAAGACGCACTCATGGCGAGAAAAACTAGTTCTTCTCGCCATATCCAAGGACGTACGCACGACACAGGTTCTCGGTGCCGATAATTGCATCGATGTGGCAGCGCTCGCGACCGTGAGTGTTGAGACATGCTGGACCAAATGCGCCGCTCTTAAGATCGTTGCCGGAGAAATATGCAGCGTTAGCATCAGTTGAGAAGTGGAAGGCAACCTGCTGGTTCCACTTTTCTGGCTCAACAACCTCCTGCGCACACGCAATAAGTTTGTTGGAAACTTCCCAATCGTAAGGCGAGCGAATATCAGAAACAATGATGCCTACGTGGTGCTCGTTTGAATTGTAGTCAGGGCCAATAAGGGTAATGTCCAGCGATACGTACTCATCCACCTCAACAGGCAAGAATGCGCCGCCGTGACCAATCTCCTCGTACATTGGGAATGCAAACAAGGTGTTATAGAGGGGTTTCTCGCCAGATTGCGCCAGCCAACGGAGTGTATGAAGCTGTGCGGCAACACAAGCCTTATCGTCGATAAAGCGAGAAACCATATAGCCGTTGTCATACATCTCAAAGTGAGGATCAATGGCAATAACTGCACCCTCTGAGACGCCCAGCGCACGAGCCTCTTCAGCAGAAGAAACATCAGCAATAAGCGAGATGGACATGTTGTCCTCGTTGCGCTCCATAGTTCGAGCGTCTTCAAAGACGTGAACGGAGTGGTGATTGCAGATTACCTGACCATCAACAACGGAGCCATCTCTGCAGACAACATGGCAGGTCTCGCCCTCAATGCTGTGGTAGTTGATGCCGCCCAGCTGGCGAACGCGCAGTGTGCCGTCTGAATTGAAGCCGCGAACAATCAGGCCAATGGTGTCAAGGTGAGCATTAACGCCCACAGTCTTGCTGGTATCTTTACCCTCTACCAGGACATACGCCGTAGCTTTGTTGTCAATCTGAAGCTCATAGCCCGCCTCGGTGACAAGCTCTCGAAGCAGCTCATGGATGCGCTCGTAGTAGCCAACAGGGCTATCGCACTCAACAAGCTTCTTTGTAGTATCAATCAAATACTGTGTATCAGTTTCAAAATGAGTCATGACTATCTCCTAGTTTTGTGGATGGGTGTAAAGCTCTACCAGGTGCTCCAGCATGTCAACCATACCCTCAAGCTCGGGGACAGGAACAAATTCTCTGACGCCGTGAGCGTTGTAGTAGCAGGCAGAGAGATTGGCGCATGGGAACCCTCTAAAGGAAAGTTGGGATCCGTCGGTGCCGCCACGCATTGGAATGCAGGTCATCTCTACGCCGACCTTCTCGTATGCAGTGCGTGCATTCTCGATTAAGTGCGCATACTCAGGCTTTAATACGATGTCAGCCAAGTTGTGATACTGGTCGTGAATCTCAACGGAAAGTACCTCAGAGCCAATCTGCTTGTTTACATACGCTGCAGCATCAACCATCAACTGCTTACGGCGCTCAACCTTTGCCTGGTCATGGTCTCGAATAATGTAATCAGCGCGAGCAGACTCGCAATCACCGTTGACGCGCTCCAGATAGAAGAAGCCATCATAGCCCTCGGTGAACTCAGGACGCTCCGCAGGTGGAAGCAGCTCGTGGAAGCGCATAATTGCCTCGGATGCATTGATCATCTGGCCTTTTGCGGTACCCGTATGAACCGAAAGTCCGTGAGCACGCACAAACACCTCAGCGGCATTGAAGGTCTCGTAGCAGAACTCGCCAAAGGGACCACCGTCAATGGTGTAACCATAAGCTGCGCCAAAAGCGTCAAGGTCCAGAAGAGCTGCGCCGTGGCCAATCTCCTCATCAGGAACAAACGCAAGTGCAATACGCGGGTGCTTGAGCTCTGGATGCTCTTTGTAGCGAGCAAGCAAGCTGACCAGCATGGCAATGCCAGCTTTGTCATCGCCGCCAAGCAGCGACGTGCCATCAGTGGTAACCAGCTGCCAGCCAACCATGTGATCAAGCTGCGGATTAGTCTCTGGGCTAATATAGACCTCTCTGCCCTCACGATCAGAACCAACTACTAGCTTGCCGCCCTTATACGCAACAACCTGAGGATGAACGGGGTTACCCCAAGACTGCCAAGCCGTATCAATGTGGCAGCAGAAACCAAGAGTTGGAAGGTCCTCCAAACCCTTGCTTGCAGGCCAGTGAGCAACCACATAAGCGTGCTTGTCAACAACTACATTTTCTGCGCCAAGCTCACGAAGATCAGCTGCAACAACCTCAGCCATCTGGTGCTGAGACTCAGTTGAAGGAACAGCATCTGCCGTCAGAGGATTAGACTGAGAAGAAACTTTGCAATACGCAATAAATCTATCTAGAACGTCACTCATAAAACTCCCTTACAAAAAACTGCGCTAACCAAATAGTTAACGCAGTTTAGAGTATCAATGTATTAACGAGAAGACCGTGAGGCTCGTGAAGCTGTAACAAAGGATTTCCAAAGTTCACAGTCAGCTTTGCTGTATTGCCAACCATACTCTGGATGCCACTGCACACCTAGAGTAAACGTCTTGCCCTTGACCTCGGCTCCTTCAATAATGCCGTCTGAAGCATACGCAACTACATTAAGCTCAGCGGAAACCTTTTTCAGAGCCTCATCGTGATACGAGTTTGCTTGAATGTCTTCAACCTTACCCAGAGCGTTGTACAGCAAAGAATCTTTTTGAATATGAACAGCATGAGCAGGATGGTACAAATTTGCCGAATGCGTCCAGAACACATGATTTTCTGTTGGCTCAAGGGTGTGCAAATCTTGTACAAGTGTACCGCCCAGTACAACATTCAAAAGTTGAAGACCACGACAAATAGCAAGTAAAGGTTTATCGGCAGCAAGTACCTGTTTTACGAGCTCAAACTCAAGCCTGTCTCTTATGGGACACAGACGATTAAGATCACGTGGTTCTTCTCCCCAATTGCGCGGATCAACATCATGACCACCGGTAAGGCAGAAGCCGTCACACATCTCAACAAACTGAGCAATAACCTCTGGGTCATCAGTCAAAGGCGCCATGATAGGAATGCCGCCAGCTGCAAGGATGGCGTCAAATTGGATCTGTCCGACAGAAGCAGAATCAGAAAAATTTTCTTCAGGCATCCAACGAGGGGTTACACAGATAAGAGGACGCTCAGAAGCAGGAAGATCTGGAACATCATTGAATGCATCTTTTACGATATCTGGAATAACCACAAAACCCTCTTATCAGTCAGTACTTCTATCTAAATTCACGTTAAAGGTATACCCTTTTTGAGTCTTTGACTTTATCGCTTTTGCGTTTTTCATGCCACCCTGACAACTCTTCCTCCACAATGTTTTTTCACTCATGAAACATTTTTCTGTATTGCATACAATTAATTTGGGTATTAAGAAGCCAGTTCTTACATTTAAACTTCATGTTTTGAAGATACAAACGGAAGGCGCCCTATGAAAGAGCATGTATTTACTAACCTTTCCCGTAAAACATTCTTACGTGGATCTTTGGCGGCTGCCGTTGCCGCTAGTTCTGCTTCACTACTTTCTGCTTGTGGCGGTTCAGCTGGCGGAGACTCTGATAAAAAAGTATTGCGCTTTGGCGTAAATAACCCAAAGGTAACCTTTGATACTCAAAAGACTTCTGGTTCTGTTGGCGTATCTGAGGCAGTTGCAGAATCTTTGCTGGTGCTTAACCCAGACACAAAAGAAATTGAGCCAAACCTGGTAACTGGCCTTCCTACCGTCTCTGATGATGGCCTTACCTACTCATATGAGCTTAAGGATGGCATCAAATTCCACAATGGAGAAACCCTTAAGTCCTCTGACGTTAAATACACCCTAACACGTATGTTCTTGCCTGCTACCAAGGCAACCTCAATTGACTCGTATGCGTACATTGAGGGCGCTAAAGACATCATTGCCGGCACAACAGAAGAGCTTTCTGGTGTTGTTATTAAGGATGATCGTCACTTTGATATTAAGCTGACACAGCCTTATTCAACCTTTAATGCAATCATGGCTCAGTTCTACGCTGTTATCTACCCAGAGAAGGCTTGCAAAGAAGCCGGTGAGGCTTGGGGCACTGAGACCAACTTCATTGGTACCGGTGCTTACAAGCTTGTCTCTAATGACAGCACCACAGAAGTTGTTCTTGAGGGATTTGCTGACTACCATGAGGGCAAGCCTGGTCTGGATGAGCTCAGATTTGTCTACATTGACGACGCTAACACCCGTATTCTTAACTACAAGAACAATGATGTTGACCTGGTCTTTATTTCTCAATCTCTTATTCAGCAGTACCAAAATGATGAGTCTATTTCCAAAGAGATTGTCAACTACACTCCTGCATCCACGCAGTTTGTAAACTTGAACCTTAAGAGCGAGAACCTCAAAGATGTTCGCGTTCGTCAGGCTCTCTCTATGGCAATTGATAGAGACACCATTTGTAGCACCATTCTTTCTGGTGTTGCAAAGCCTGCTAAGTCATTTATCCCATCTTCTGAGACCGGCTACAACGAGTCCGCTCCAGAGTTTGAGTACAACGTAGACAAGGCAAAGCAGCTTCTTGCAGAGGCTGGTGTTTCTAACCTCACTCTTAACGCACAGGTCAGAAGCCAGGATCAGAACCTCATGGTTGCCCTTCAGGATGCTTGGTCAAAGATTGGTGTTACCTGTAACGTAAGCGTTATTGACTCTGGTGTTTGGAGCGACGCACGTACTAACGGTGACCTTGAAGTCACTCTTGTTACCTGGTCTACCCTCTCCTTCCAGGGTGTTGAGCACATGGGCTCCTACTTCCGCTCTGACCGCGCCGCAAAGAAGTCTTCCTTCTACAACAGCACCGAGTTTGACAACCTGGTTGACCAGGCTCGGCTTACCGTTAACAACAACGACAAGGTACTTGAGCTCACCCGTCAGGCAGATAGCCTCATGACTCACACAGACTACGCATGCCTACCTATCGACTGGCCACAGATGCCTTACGTCTTGAAGCCAGAGTTTACCGGCCTCAGCGTTCTGGTTAACCCTCACTTCGATAAGGTTAAGAAGAAGTAAGGCTTCCTCCATACAAAACTGAAGACGAGAAGATCAATTGGTCTTCTCGCCTTTTTTGTGTTTGTATGCCGTTTTAAGACACGACAATAAGATGCGCTACTCGGAAATCTTCTCCTCAAGGCGCGCTTCTTCTACGGCCTTCTGAGCCGCCTCAATAGCGTGTGCAACCTGAGGTGTACGGTCGGCATCAGAGAGCGATGTGTCGTACAGGTGGCAGGCGCAGAAATGACCTGGCTCAGCCTCGATGCGATCAGGAATGCGCTCGGAGCAAACCTTCATTGCCTTAGGGCAACGCGTGTGGAATACGCAACCTGAAGGTGGATTTGCAGGACTTGGAACGTCACCTTGAAGAATGCGCTTTTCCTGGATACGCTCGTGGCGAATACGAGGAATAACGTCCAAAAGTGCCTGAGTATATGGGTGCAGTGGGCGCTCAAAGAGGGCGTCTTTAGTAGCAAACTCCATCTGGTGACCCAGATACATGACCATAACAGTATCTGCAATGTGGCGGACAACAGAGAGGTCATGGCTGATAAAGATATAGGCCAGACCGTGATCTTTCTGCAGCTCTTCAAGCAAGTTGATTACCTTGGCCTGAACAGAAACGTCCAAAGCAGAAACAGGCTCGTCGCAGACAACAATTTCTGGCTCAAGCACAATAGCGCGAGCAATACCAATACGCTGGCGCTGACCGCCCGAAAACTCATGAGGGTAGCGGTACTTGAACTCAAGGTTAAGGCCAACTTCCTCCATAACCTCTTCAATGCGAGCATCACGCTCTGCCTTTGTCTTATAGGTGCCTGCAATATCAATAGGCTCACCAATGATATCCATGACCGTCATACGAGGGTTCAGTGAGCTGTAAGGATCCTGGAAGATAAGCTTCATCTTCTGACGAGCACGCTTAAGATCTTCTCCCTTGAGTGAGGTGAAATCTTCCCCATCAAGCTCAACCGTACCAGAGGTTGGCTCGGTAAGGCGCAGCACGCACTTGCCTGTTGTAGATTTTCCGCAGCCAGACTCACCAACGATGGCCAAGGTCTCTTTGCGCCTGAGCTCAAACGAAACATCCTCAACAGCATGAACGGAAGCGTTAGAACGACCAAATACACCGTTTTTAATAGGGAATCGCTTGACCAAATTCTTTACGGACAAGATGGTTTTCTCGCCAGAAAGGTCCTTGACGTCTGTGTTTTTCTCTTCTGCCATGACTACTCACCCCACTCATCAGTGTATTTCCAACAGCTGACAGTATGGCAATTGTCTTCACCAACAGCAGTCAAGCTAGGACGACGATTCTTACAAATGTCCTTAGCAAACGGACAACGTGGATGGAATGGGCAGCCAGAAGGCATATGCGAAAGCATAGGAACGCTACCAGGAATTGCATAGAGTTCCTTGGTGCGCTCGTCAAACGATGGAATGGATGCAATCAAGCCCTGAGCATAAGGGTGCAGAGGGTTAGTAAAGAGCTCTGCAGACTGCGCATACTCAACGCGATGACCAGCGTACATGACAAGAACCCAGTCAGCCATCTCGGAAACAACGCCCATGTCGTGTGTAATCAACATGATAGCGGTGCCCAAATCTTGCTTCATGCGATCGATAATCTGCAGAATCTGAGCTTGAACCGTTACATCCAAAGCAGTTGTTGGCTCGTCGCAGATAAGCAGCGATGGCTGGCAAGCTAGTGCCATAGCAATCATGACACGCTGACGCATACCACCAGAAAGCTCATGTGGATATGACGAGAAGACCTTCTCTGGTGCAGGAATGCCCACCAGCTTAATCATATCAAGGGCCTTCTGATCTGCTTCCTGTTTGCTCATATTGGGATTATGAACAAGGATACCCTCACGAATCTGAAGACCAGATTTCATAACAGGATTCAAGGAGGTCATGGGCTCCTGGAAAATCATACCAATGCGATTACCGCGGAAGTCACGCATGCCACCACGAGGAAGCTGCGTTAAATCAGTTCCCTCAAAAATAATTTCTCCGCCGGTAATCTGCGCAGGAGGTGTAGGCAGCAATCCCATGACTGACAATGCCGTCATGGACTTACCGCAGCCAGACTCTCCTACTACCGCAAGAGTCTCGCCTTTACGCATAATAAACGAGAGGTCACTTACTGCAGGAAGTGCGCCATCTTCGGTGAAAAGCGTAACATCAAGATGATTAACGTCGAGAAGAACGTTCTTTTTGCACTGCTCTTCTCGCTCCCTTTGAGCAGTTTCTTGTGCAAGCTTGCGCTCCTCAAGACTGCAAAACTTCACAGCCTGACCATTTGGACCTTCGATGACATGCTCAAATGTTGCATCTGTATTTTCTGCCATAAACGTAACCTCCTTTCTAAGAACGCATCTTTGGATCAAGGGCGTCGCGAAGGGCGTCGCCAAGCAAGTTAAAAGACATAACCGTAATGATGATGACAATACCTGGAGCAATACTGTAGATAGGCTGTGATGCAAGGAATGGCTGAGAAGCTGCAATCATTTGACCCCAGCTTGCATCAGGTGGCTGAACGCCCAATCCCAAGAACGAAAGCGTTGCCTCAGAAAGAATTGCACTTGGAATACCCAGGGTAGAAACAACAATCAGCGTAGAAATGCAGTTAGGAAGCAAATGCTTCATGATGATGCGGAAGCTGTTACCACCAGACAAAATACAAGACTGAATGTATTCAGAATTCTTCAGGCGCATGACGTCGCCTCGAATCAGCCTTGCCGTAGTTGTCCACATCAGAAGACCCAGTGCAATATAGAGGTTAATAAGACCTGGGCCCATAACAAACATAATCAAAATTGCAAAAAGCAAGAATGGGAAGCTGGAGAAAACCTGAATGATAAAGGAAACAACTGCATCAACCCAACGGCCATAATATCCGGCTGCAACTCCCGCAACAAAGCCAATAAAGAGAGCAATAGCCTGCGAAATAATACCAACAGACAGAGAAATCTGGCAGCCATAGATAATACGAGAAAGGATATCTCTGCCGTACTCATCGGTGCCAAGCAGATGTGCAAACGTTGGATTCTGATTCATAATTGCAAGGTTTTGATCCTTGTAGCTGTAAGGAGCAATCACAGGAGCAAGAATTGCAATAATCGCAAGGGCCAAAACAATGCCTAAGCAGATCATGCCCAGTTTGTTCCTCTTAAAAATGTTCCAGCTAACCTGCCAGTAGCTCTGAGCACGAACTTTTCCCGTGGTAGCCTGTTTCTCTTCTTGAGCCTTGGCGGCATCCTCAAGTACAGCTTCAGTCTTTTGGACCTTCTCGCTATTTTTATCACTTGTAAACAAAGCCATTACTCTGATGCCTCCTCTCCAAGACGAATGCGTGGATCAACTACCGCGTACAAAATATCAACAAGCAAATAAATCACAACGCAGATAATTGCCACATACATGACACTACCCTGAATCAGCGGCAGGTCACGAGCATTAATTGCATCAATAAGCAACTTACCCATACCGTTCATATTAAAAATCTGCTCAATGATGATGGAACCAGTAAGAATGTCTCCCAGCTGAGATCCAGCAATGGTAATGATTGGAATCAGAGCATTTCTGAGCGCGTGCTTCAAAACAATAGCGGAGCGCTTTAAGCCCTTAGCTTCAGCGGTTCTAATGTAGTCCTGATTTAATACGTCCAGCATGCTGGTCCTGGTAACGCGGGCAATACTTGCTGCGTAACGAGAGCCCAGCGCAATAACAGGAAGAACGTACGCGGATGGCGTTTTAACGCCTGATAGCGGGAACCACTTAAGCGTCATAGCAAAAATAATCTGCAGTACAAGTGCCACCCAAAACGATGGAGCAGAAATACCAAAGATTGCAGCTGACATAAGTGTTCTATCAAGCCATTTTCCATGGTTTACTGCGGCGAGAATACCCATCAAAAGACCAAATACTATGGCAAAAAGATACGCAAACACTGCTAAACGTAGCGTAACTCCCAAAGCCTTAGTTAGAAGTGCAATGACAGGTCGCTTCTGAGTGTAAGAAGTTCCAAAATCTCCACCAAGCATTTTTACAAACCAGTTTGCGTACTGCTCTGGAATTGGCTTATCAAGACCCATGGTGTGACGGACCTGTTGAACAGTAGCCTCATCAGCCATATCGCCCATCATGACTCGTACTGGGTCACCTGGGACAATGTTCAAGACAAAAAACGTTAAAGCAGAAATACAAACTACAACGCTCACTGCTTGAAGGATTCGTTTGATTAGAAACGATCTCACTCCTGAGCTCCTCTCCCCTCAAGAAAATGAAGCGGCATCCAAGAATCTTAGATGCCGCTTTAAAGTTTATAGCAAGTTTGCTACTTAGTCCTCTGGAACGGTGTAATCGGAATTAGATGTATCAATATCGACATCAAAGAAGTGATAAATCAAGTTTCCAACCTTAGCGTTCTTGACGTACTTCTTAGCGACAAAGGAGTTCTTTGGCCAATACAGAGGAAGTGTAGCAAAGTCTGTACGAGTCAGTAGGTTATCTGCGTCCTTGTAATCCTCTGTTCTCTTATCCTTGTTAGACTCAGAGCGACCCTCAACAAGGAGCTTGTCAAACTCTGGATTGTTGTAGAAGGAAGACTTCTTTGCAGCGTTGGTGCTGTAGAAGTAGGTGTACAGGTGCTGGTCACCATCGGCAAACAGTGGATACCAAGCAAGGGTAGTAATCTGGAGGTTGCCAGCAGCCCAGTCAGTATTCCAGACTGCGTTGTCCTCTACCTGAACATCAAGGGTAACGCCAACCTTGCTCCAGTACTCCTGAACAGCAACAAGGAGTTTTTCGTAAGACTTTCTAACCTTTGCAGAAAGCTTAAGGTCAGATGCACCAGCCTCAGCAAGCAGAGACTTAGCCTTCTCAGGATCGTATTCAAATGCAGGTGCGCTCTTGTCGTAACCAGGGGTTGCTGGTGCGAGCCAGCCACTTGCAACGGTACCGTTACCAGAAGCAATGTTATCAACAAGCTCCTGACGGTTGATTGCCAGAGAAAGTGCCTGACGAACCTTAGGGTCAGTCAGACCCAGACCCTCTTTGAGGTTAAGGTTGATGAAGTTAACACCAAGGGTCTGATATGCAGTGATAAGATCCTTGACGTCAGCATCGCTTGAATACTGCTGATACAGAGAGGATGGAAGATCGCAGAAATCGATGTCGTTGTTCTTGAATGCAAGCAGCTGAGTGTTGGTGTCATCGTAGTAGTGAATACGAATCTCATCCAGTGCAGGCTTGCCATCGTGATAGTCATCAAAGCGCTCGAGAACTACCTCAGTAGTGTCATCGTTGCTCTTAATCTTGTACTTACCAGTACCGATGAGGTTAGTACCGGTACCCCAATCAGCACCAGCAGCCTCACAAGCCTTCTCTGGGAAGATGCAAGCATAGGAGATTCCAAGAACGCTTACAAAGACAATGTAAGGCTCGGAAAGCGTAAAGGTGAAGTGAGTATCATCCTGAACAGTCAGGCCCTCAAGCTCAGTTGCCTTACCGGCAAGCATCTCTGGAGCACCCTTAATCTTGTCAAAGAAGCTGGTGGAGAGAGCCTTAGTTTCTGGCTTAAACATACGCTCAAAGGTGTACTTAACATCCTTTGCGGTCAAAGTAGTACCGTCGTGGAACTTAATGCCCTCTTTGAGCTCGCACTTAAGAGTAAGACCGTCAGACTCAAAGGTTGGAATCTCTTTAAGCAGACATGTGACAAGCTCATTATCCTCAGTCCAACGAAGCAAAGACTCGCAAACAGAGTCTGCAACACATGCGGACTGTGAGTTGTTTGCACGCTGCATATCAAGGCCCTGCTTAGAATTTGCAGAACCGTAGCGAAGAATCTTCTTCTTATCAGATGCCTGAGGAGTATCAGTGGAGGAAGGATTGCAGCCAGCCAGCATCATAGATGCGCCACCACCAGCCGCTACCATACCTGATGCCTTCAAAAAATTACGACGGCTTAGTGAGTTCTCCAGCATGTTAACCCTTCTTTCTTATTAAAACGATTTATAAGACAACCCTGCTGGGGTCAGATAACTATACAAAACAATTACCAGCATTTACCTATATATACCTAGGATGAAATAGACATGAAACATTAAATTGCGACGATAACAGCAAAATCTATTTACCTGCACTTTTTGTCTAACCATATAGGAATTACCTATATTGAAACATAAAAATTGACTAAGCATTTTTGGACAGTTGTCCATTTTATCCATAAAAATATTGGCAGGTACCAAAGAGATACCTGCCAATACAAATGCATGTAACGAGAGCACTCTCTGTCTTAGTGCTTACGCTTCATAAGTTCAGCGGCTGTCAAAGCAGCTCCACCCATAACCATAAGAGGCATTACCAGAAGCTCTTCTCCCGTATTAGGAAGCTGTGCTTTCTTCTTCTTTGTCTTCTTCTCTTTTACAGGAGAAGCAGGATTGGAAGGCTCTTCTGGAGCTGGAGTTGGTGTTGGAGTTGGAGTATCAGACTCAACAGTTAGGGTAACCGTCTTTGCTGCCTCGTAGTCATTGCCTGCAGCTGCAGCATTACCATTGAAGTAATAGTAATAGGTGACGGAGTATGCACCTGAAGTCTTAGAAATCTCTTCTGCCTTCTGAGCAACAGTTGCTGCATCCATTGTTGCTGTATCAAGTACAACTGTACCGCTCTGATCAACAACCTTAACGCGAGCGTCAGCAGAACCAGCAGCAGGGGTAACCTGACCAGCGCTGTGATCAACCATAGCATCAAGGTTATCAAGAATAGTCCAGGAATCCTGGTTAGCGGTAATAGTGCTGTCGTGTGCCGTGACTACCTGCCTAAGCTCTGTATAAAGAGGAGTAATAACGCCATTGTTAAGATCAAGCTCATCAGTTGAGTTCTCAGAAGCATTGATGACAAGGTTGCCGCTAGAAAGAGAAGTGTACGAATACTCCTGATACACATCATCAGTAAGGTCATTATCAACAGCAAGCTGCCAGCCAGGAAGATTGAGGTACAGTCCCCTATTGGAATTTCCAGTATGAACTGAATAGCCATAATCCCTCATGGCATTCTTAATGTTGGTCAAATCAATGTAGTACGCACCGCCGGTATACAGAGCATCGTTCTCCGTTGCGCTGTGGCGATCTTCATACAGGATATTGTCAACGTGAATATCACTTGCAGAAATAGTTGGCATGTAATTCCACTCGTCCTGTGGGATAGCGTAATAGCTACCGTCAGGCCTAATAATTACGCCCAGATATTTCTTATTGCTGCTAAGAATGGAATTGTTTGTTCCCTCTTCCAAAACCTGCCTTGCAAACCTGACTGAAACACGAGGGTTTCCGTAAGAGGTTCTGTGATCAAGCAGATACTGGGTAAGACCCACATAGTTGGTACCGTACAGATTGAGAGTAGAGCCATTGGTAAGTGTCAGAGGAACGGTAAGTGTAATGGTTTCACCAGCAGCCAGGGTACCAGAAATAGAAATGGAACGCATCTCAGCATTGTCCTGACCAGCTGCCTGGTATGCAGCATAAGCATTAGCTGCAGGCTGAGAGCCAGAACCACCGTTCAGTCCACTAATGTTCAGGTTAATTGCAGTTGCTGTATTAGTTGATGAGAAGGTAAATCCAGTTGCACGCAAATCAGGATTAGGGCTTGAGCTGACATAGTAAGTAAGTGGCAGCTGCATAACCTCGTTTACAGAAACTGGAGATGAAGAGATGTTGGTAATCTTTACCACTGCCTGCAGATTCTGATACTTATCAATATCTACAATGGAGCGGTTCATCTGAGTGGTGTCATTATCCTTATAAGCGTAGTTAGATGTCTGACCAGAAGCATCTGTAAAGTAAATAGAACGCTCAATAAGGCCGTCTGCACTCACAGATGGAGACACGTTAGTAGTAGTGCCGTTATAGAACGAATTGTTACTTGCAGCGTATGCAATATTTGGCATAAAGATTAAAGCTGCCAAAAATGCAAACATAACAGCAAGAAAACTGCGGCCCTGCATCTTTGATGTCATAGGCGTATTCCTCCTCAGAATAAAAACTTAGCGTTATATTTTCGCATTAACACCCTGTTGAAGGAATGGAGATATTTGTTACTTACATAAAAAGAGACGTCATCTTTCGATGACGTCTCTTGACAAATCTCTAGATGCGCAAAGTGCTCTACTCTGCAGCCTCTTCGGTTGCCTGTGCGTTAGCCTCAGACTCAACAAGGTGAGCCTCAAGATCAGCCTCAGCCTCAGCTGCTGCTGCCTCTGCTGCTGCACGCTCCTCCTCTGGAAGTGGAGTGACCTCAATGTCAATGCCAAGGGTCTCTGCAGCTGCCTTCATAGACAGGGAGATGCGACGACGGTCAAGATCAATCTCCATGACCTTTACCTGTACAACGTCGCCAACCTTGCAGACCTGAGATGGAGCAGTAACGTGCTGCTTAGCCATCTCGGAGATGTGGACGAGGCCCTCAACGCCGTTGCCAAGGTCAACAAATGCACCGAAGGTAACAAGCTTGGTGACAGTGCCCTCGATGATAGCGTCAACTGGGTACTTGGAAACAAGTACACGCCATGGATCCTCGGAAGTCTGCTTAAGACCAAGGGAGATACGCTCACGGTTAAGGTCAACGTCGAGAACCTGAACCTCAACCTCCTGGCCAACCTTAACAACCTCAGATGGGTGGTTAACGTGGTTCCAAGAAAGCTCGGAAATGTGAACCAGGCCGTCAATGCCGCCAAGGTCAACAAATGCACCAAACTCAACGATGGAGGAAACAGTACCCTTGAGCTTCATGCCAACCTGGAGCTTGCCCAGGATGTCCTGACGCTCTGCCTTACGAGCCTCCTCAAGAACAATACGGCGAGAAAGAACAACGTTGTTGCGGTTGCGATCCATCTCGATAACACGAGCCTCAATACGAGTGCCCATGAATGCACCAAGATCCTTGACACGACGGAGGTCAACAAGGGATGCAGGCAGGAAGCCACGGAGGCCAATGTCAAGAATCAGGCCGCCCTTAACAACCTCGATAACCTCGCCCTCAACGGTCTCACCAGCGTTGAACTTATCCTCAACTGCCTTCCAAGCACGCTCGTACTCAGCACGCTTCTTGGAAAGAACCAGACGGCCCTCTTTGTCCTCTTTCTGGAGAACAAGAGCCTCGACGTCCTCACCCAGGGAGATGACCTCTGCAGGGTTAACGTCTTTACGAATAGAAAGCTCACGAGCAGGAATAACGCCCTCAGACTTGTAGCCAATGTCTACGAGGACCTCATCGCGCTCAATCTTGACGACGGTGCCGTTGACAAGATCTCCCTCATCAAAGTCGGTGACAGTGCCGTCGATCAGGCTGTTCATTTCCTCATCGGAAATTTCATCCAAAGAGAAGATGGACGAGTTCTGAATCTCACTCAAAGGTGGACCCCTTCCAAAACGGGGCCCCGGTCAACATGGTTGCTGCCAGAGTGCCAATACGTGGGCTTCTCTACTCGGAAACTTACATGCTCTCGGGGGCCAACAGATACAGTGTATAGCTTGACGCCATACGGGCAATAGGATAGCGCTCTTCGGCTGATTAAACAAGCCAAAGAGCGCTACTTTGCACAGCTATTACGCAAGTTTTACAAAATTTCTTCAAAGTTTGTTTCTTGCGAGAAGATCTTGTTGTGCTTACGCACGAAGACGGTAGCCTTCTTTCTCTACGGCAGCTCGGTACGCATCGACATCAATTGGATTTTTGCTGAGGATACGTGCCTGACCACCAGCTAGAGTAACCTGCGCCCATGTTCCCTCAATACTATCGAGAGCTCGAGTCACATGATTGACGCAGTTCTGGCAAGTCATACCACCAATCTCAAATGTTTGAACATAAGGGTAATGAGATTCATCTTTGTCTTCTGGACCATCTGCAGCAGAAACCTGCTCTGTGTTACAGGTAGTAACGCCTGTTCCCTCATCAGAGCAGCAGCCTTTTTTACCTGCGGCAATTCCGTAAACACGATAAACCGCAAAACCGCAAAGCGCTACAACAGCAAGAATAACAATAATATTGATTGGTGACATACAAACTTCCTTTCTGTTGCTGTTTTACTACCCACCATTCTCTAGATTATTCAAAAAAATGATGTTTTTCTCGCAAAATTTAACAACAACAGTAAAAATTGTAATGCAGCTTAAGCAGAAAGCTTTGCACCAAGGCCGCGAAGAGCCTCAAGAGCATCGTCATCTGGCTCAAGGTTGCAGATAAAAGTCTCAACAACGTTGACGCCCTCTGCCTCGGCATTCTGCTTCCAAGTCTCCATCCAGTCGCCGGTTCCCCAGTCGTAAGAACCAAAGAGAGCGGTTGGCTTCTGACCAAGCTTGCCAGCGCAATCGTTGAAGAGCTCCTCAAAATCAGGATCAAGCTCCTCGTCACCCATGGCAGGGCAACCAAAAGCAAATGCATCGTACTGATCGCACATATCTGCAGAGAACTCAGAAGACTCAATAGCCTCGGTGTCTGCAGCACTTGCAAGCTCTTTTGCCATTGCCTCAGTATTGCCCGTCATGGACCAATACACAACTGCTACTTTACTCATACATTTCCTCCTTCTGTGTCCAGGTTCCCCCTGGAAAACTACACATTACTTTCAATACCTCAACAAGAAATTCAAGCACGCCCCTTATGCAACCTGACATTTCTTGGTATTGCCATACGATGAGAGAATCTGCGCTAAAGATTCCCCTTGATAAAAACGATGCTTGCACTGGTCTTCTGCATCTTTAAGTCTTTCGAGACGCAGGCGAGTTTCTTCCGTGTTGTCATAGACTTTCCAAGCACCAGTAAAAAGCTCAGACTGTCCATTCATAAAGCCCTGAACATCAGTAAGTGGATAGCCCAGTACCAGTCCAATCTCGTGCGGAAACGCGGCTTTCCTTGCGTGAAAAGCAAAAATTCTTGAACGCATGCTCTTCATCAACGCCTGTACGGACTCAGTGGAATGGCCAAAGGCAGCCAGAAACTCACAGTGCTCTGATTTGGCGAGAATATCCTCAACAAGCTCAGGTCTATAGGCAACAAACGTCACCTTTCCGCCAGAAATAGCAGAGGTAGCAAGAAGCGTTACCCCAAACAGTGAGAGCTCGTGAGTAGCGTTGCATAGAAATGACCTCAACGTTGGATCAGTGCAGACAAGACTTGCACAAGAGCTACAAGACTTATGAGAAGCAAATGAAAAGAGCGCGGCCGGCTTAACGTGAGCAATAACACCAGCAGCACAGCGAACAAATGTTGTTGCAAAATCATGACAGAGCTCGGGAGCATACGCTCTCTTACCCTCATTAAAAACAGGCTTTTTATCAGCAGAATAGGTATAGGGAGAAGGAACGTCTAGGAGCGATGAATTCTCAAAAGAAGTAAGACAATCCATACCGTACTTGCTCCCTTCTTAAAAATGCGCCGTCGACTAAAAGGGAGCCGACGGCGCCTGGATTCCGGACCCTTGGAGAGGGGAAAGGTTCCGGGCTGATAAAGCAATTTTGTTAGAACTAGCTCCTGTTATATAAAAACCTTAACAAGTTAGCCTCTTCTAACTATTTAAAGTGTAAGCCATAGCTAACTAAATGCAAGAGAAAACTCAAAATATTTTTACTTTTTGACAATTCAAGCAGAAAAAAGCTCCCGCCTCTTACAAATAAGAAACGGGAGCTCTAACGCGATCTAAAGAAGCGCTTTGTTGACGCACAAGTACGTTCTAGGCAGCTTGTCCTTCAGTTAAAAGCATCTTTACCTCAGAAGGAACATTAGGGTTATGAGCTGCAGTGGTAAGCAGTGACCTTGTGTTTGCAAGCGTTACCATAAGTGTCAGAAGATTGTGCATATATGCAGCAGCACTTACGGTAATAAGACCTGCAACGCCTGCAGCAATGAAAGAGCTGTTCAGCGCAACAATCGTACGATAGTCGGCGTGAATCCTCTTCATTACCTGCTGGCCTAAAAGACGCATGATTACCAGCGATTCAAGCGAATCATTCTTAATCGAAATATCCGCAACTGCGCGAGCAATATCAGTTGCATCAGACAGAGCCAGTGAAACATCAGATACGGCTAGTGCAGGTGAATCGTTAATACCATCGCCTACCATTGCAACGGTGTAGCCCTCCTGCTGGAACTTCTTAACATACTCGCACTTATCCTCTGGGAGAATCTGTGCCACATAGTCATCAAGACCAAGCTTCTTAGCAACACTTGCTGCAACGTTTTCTGAGTCGCCAGTCAACATAACCATACGCTTAACACCAAGAGCACGGAGCTGCGTAATAGTTGCTGCTGCATCTTCCCTTACAGGATCGGTAATACAAATTGCTGCAATAAGTTTTGAATCCTCGGACATAAAGATAATGGACGAGGTTGGAGCAATCTGTGCAAGGTCGTCTTGAATTCCCTCGGGCATTGGGGTCTTCTCGTCATCAAAAATGAAGTGAGCTGAGCCAATGCAGACCTCTTTGTTGTTAACCTTGGTACGAATACCGTGAGCAACAACATACTTAACCTCTGCGTGGAACTCGTCATTGTGCTTGAGGCCACGTACCTTTGCCTCGTTCACAATTGCTCGAGCCATGCTGTGTGGGAAGTGCTCCTCAATACATGCAGCAAGACGCAGAAGCTGGTCCTCGGTGCGACCACAGAAGCTGACAATGCACTCAACATGTGGAACTGCCTTTGTCAGCGTACCGGTCTTATCAAAGACGATAAGATCAGCCGCAGCGATCTTCTCGAGGTATTTTCCGCCCTTAACCGTCATGCCAAACTTAGCTGCCTCATCCATTGCGCTACCCACTGCAACAGGAGTGGAAAGCTTAATGGCGCAGGAATAGTCAACCATAAGAACGGTCATAGCCTTAGTGATGTTTCGGGTAATGCCCCAAATACCAAAGAAGGCGAGGAAGCTGTAAGGAACCAATGCATCAGAAAGGCGCTCTGCCTTAGACTGTGCGCCAGCCTTAAGTTCAGCAGACTGCTCAACCATATCAACAATATTGTCGATACGAGACATTCCTGGAGGAGCAGTGACGCTTACCATAAGGTCACCGTCTTCAAGGGCGGTGCCTGCGTAAACGGTTGAGCCAGGCTCTTTGGTAACAAGGCGAGACTCACCTGTCATGGCGGCCTCGTTCATCTGGCCAATGCCTTCAACAACTTTGCCGTCAACAGGAAGAACGCCACCAGCGCGCTGGTGCAAAATCATACCCTTCTCAACCTCAGAAAGGGCAATCATAACGTCCTTGCCGTCAATACGAGCCCAGACGTTCTCAGAACGAGTGATTAGGCCATCACGAAGTGCAAGACGTGCTCGGCTTGCCACGTGGTTCTCCATAGCAGCAGACAGCTCAAGCAAGAACATGACCGTAGATGCATCTGCCCACTCATTTCTTAGAATTGAAGTGGTGATAGCAGTTGCGTCCAAAACCTCAACGGTCAGCTCTTTCTTAAATAGGCGCTTAACGCCTTCCACGACAAATGGAATGGCGCGGAGAATGACATAGGCATAGTTAGCAACTGCAGGTAGTGGCAAAGAACGCATAATCCAGCGGCGTGCGAATGTGGTCACAACCTCCATCTGGAAACGATTGTTCTCAAGAGCCATCTCAATTGAGCTGCAGAAGTCTTCAAGGCCTGCCTCTTCTTCTCGTGGCAAGTTCAAGACCTCAAAGGCGCCAACAGCCGCAAGTACCTGATCTCTCTTGAGAGGATCAAACCTTAGCAAGAGAGAACCGTTTGCCATGTGAACTTCAGCGTGACGAACTCCATCAACACGCATCAGCTCATAGGAAATACCACGGGCTTCAGCATCATCAATATGACCCAGGTCGCATTTTGCACGAATGCGACCTGAGATTTCATTAGTAATTGTGAAGCGCATGAATTATGCCTGTGCGCCCTCTGCGTCGACCTGCTTGGTAACCTCAGCGCGGATACCCTCCTCGAGCTCAGCAAGGCGAGCGCGAACTGCAGCGTCAATCTTGGACTCACGACGAGCCTCAGCGACAACGTCGTTAGCCTCGTCAACGACGTTCTGAGTCTCTGCGGAAACGCGGTCAGTTACGCGAAGACCACATGCAGTTGCCTTGACAGCTGCCTTGTGAAGAGTGCCGTTAGAAGCAAGACCAGCAACAACGCCAGCAAGTGCAGCGCCACCGGCTGCGAGACACCAATTGTTCAGTTTCATAAAAATCCCCCATCTGCTATTTGCAAATTAATCGGTTAATGACCTATTGAAGATAAAATTTTTTTACGAAAAAAACAAGTGAAAATCATTACTAATTAGTTATCCTAATAAAACAATTGTACACAAGTAATTTCTTACCTGCGAAAACGTTTCCTATGGTTAGCCATGGTATACATATAAATTTTGTGAAGATGCCGCTCTGAGGCGTTACTTAAATTATTGATATTTGTTCGTATAGGTTAACAACTAAATGAAAATAACAACTATTCTGTGTCGTTACTATGAAAAATAAATTGTATACAATTTATTTGTGTTAAGCTAATCCAAGCGGGGTACACTACCCATTACACAAAGCCATCCAATGCTTCGGACAATCCGTGGCTAGTTGAAAGGAACATCATGGCAAACACCAATATCTATGACCTCTCCGTAGAAGAGCGTGACGGCTCCGTAACTTCCCTCTCCTCTTTTGATGGAAAGGTTCTTCTGATTGTCAACACTGCAACTGGCTGCGGCTTTACCCCACAGTATGAGGATCTTGAGCGCATTTACGCTGCTTATAAAGATCAAGGCTTTGAGATTTTAGACTTCCCTTGCAATCAGTTTGCAGACCAAGCCCCAGAGTCCGATGAAGAGATTCACCAGTTCTGTACTATGAAGTTTGGTACCAATTTCCCACAGTTCAAAAAGGGCGACGTTAACGGAGAGACCGCAAACCCTCTCTTTGAGCGCCTTGCAACAGCTTTCCCCTTCCAAGGCTTTGGTAAGGGTATCAAGGCTCTTGCGCTGGACAAATTTGCAAAGGCAAACAACAAGAAGTTTGGTGACAAGGCTTATATCATGTGGAACTTCACTAAATTCCTTGTAGACCGTCAGGGAAACGTTGTTGCACGCTTTGAGCCAACCACCGATATGGCAGAAGTTGAGTCTGCAATTAAAAACCTACTTGCGTAAGGCGAGAGGACCGATTTACTCATGAGTTCTTCTCAAAAAGAAATACAGTCCGTTGCGGCCGCTAGCACTTTTGCTAGCGGCACTTCTACACTCGACAACTCCCCCGATATCCCCGAGCTTCTCCTCAAAAACCAGCTCTGTTTCCCGCTCTACAGTGCCTCAAAAGAAGTGGTGCGAAGGTATACGCCGCTGCTTAAGCCCTTTAATATGACGTATACACAATACATTGCCATGATGGCGCTTTGGGAACATGAATCCTTGGATGTCAAAACCTTAGGTGAGCTTTTATTTCTTGATTCAGGTACTTTGACCCCACTTCTCAAAAAGCTTGAAGAAAAAGGTTTTGTCCTGCGTCAAAAAACAGGTAAAGACGGACGTCAGCTGATTGTTTCTCTTACCCAAAAAAGCAAAGACCTTAGGCGAGAAATACAAATAGTCCCACATCAGATTGGCTCATGCGTTAATCTCTCGCCCGAAGAGGGCGCTGAACTTAAACGATTGCTTTTAAAAGTTCTCTCTAACGTTACAGAAAGCTAGATTTACTATGACCCAATCACAGGTAACTATAACCTCTTCTGAACGTGAAACTGCCATTGTACGCACTAGCGCCATTGGCATTACTGCCAATGTTGCACTTGCGGCATTCAAAGCAGCTGTGGGCATTTTATCTAACTCAATTGCTGTTACTCTTGATGC
>JAHACE010000079.1 GCA_018376005.1 Atopobium sp.
CGTTACCGCAACGGTTGACTCGGTGCCTCTGATTGCGTCGAGCATTATGAGCAAGAAGATCGCTTCCGGCTCCGACTGCATTTTGCTGGACGTTAAGTGTGGTTCTGGCGCCTTTATGAAGGACGTCGACTCCGCAATTGAGCTGGCAGATGCCATGGTTTCTATTGGCGAGCACGTTGGTCGTACCACTGCAGCGCTGATTACCGGCATGGATCGTCCTCTTGGCAAAAACGTTGGCAACTCTCTCGAGGTCATCGAGGCAGTGGCCACGCTTAAGGGTGAGGGTCCTGAGGATCTGACCGATGTCTGCGTTGAGCTTGCTGCAAACATGCTTAACCTCGCAGGTAAGGGAAGTATTGAGAACTGCCGTAAACTGGCTCGCCAGCAGATTGCAAACGGCGAGGGCCTGGCTAAGCTGGCCCAGATGGTTAAGGCTCAAGGCGGCACCGACGAGGTCATCTTTGACACCACCAAGTTTGAAGCTGCGCCATTCCGCCGCGACATTGTGGCTGAGACCAGCGGATATATCACTTCCATGAACGCTGAGCTGGTGGGCATTTCCTCCGTTGCTTTGGGCGCCGGTCGCGAGAAGAAAGGCGATCCGATTGACCCTGCAGCAGGTATTATCCTCGAGCGCAAGACCGGCGATTATGTCGAGAAGGGCGATGTCATTGCAACGCTTCTGACCGGCGACGAAAGCCGTCTTGATGAGGGTGAGCGCATCTTCCGCGAGGCTCTGGTCTTTGGCGAGAGTGCCCCCGAGCTGGAGCCGCTGTTCTTTGCGCGCGTCTCCAAGGACGGCGTCGAGCGCTTCGCGTAAGCGTACGGGGTCCAAGCTCCACATAACATGCAGGTCAGACCGGTGTTCACGCAGGTGAGCACCGGTTTTTTGTGTGGTAACAGTGTCGTGTGCGGGCAAACTTGCAGGTCAGTGCGCGAAGCGCCGGCGGGGAGTGCACGGGGTTTCTCGCCAGGCGCGCCATAACAGCATGCGCGCCTAAAAAGTGCAAAGAATCTGTATTTTGAATACAGATTCTTTGACAAAATCAGGCAAATCCACAGTTTCTTTTACCTTTTTAGGCAAAATTTACAGAATCTTTTATGAAATCAGGCGCGTGAAAGATAGACTACGTGGCCCTAAATTTTGAGCCTGAAAAGGGCATCAAGTCTGAGTAAATTTACTCAGACTTGGCGAGAAAAACCGGCAAATAGCTCAGATATGGTGCACTTTTCCGGCAAATTGTTCAGACATGGCGAGAAAATCAGGCTCCATGAAAGGGCAAACTCGGACACGCTTTAAACCCCGCCTGAAAAGTGCAAAGATTCTGTATTTTGGACACAGATTCTTTGATGAAATCAGGCAAATCCACAGATTCTTTTATGTTTTCAGGCAAAAGCTACAGATTCTTATCAGAAATCAGGCGCGCTAGCAGGCCAAAATGGAAATCTAGTCGGCAGAGCAGACTTAGCGAGAAAATCGGTCTTCTCGCGGTTGCAGTTATTGCACAGAGTGTGTAATAATACTCAGTATGTGCAATAAGTCGGGTGCTACGGTGTTGTTGTGCTGCCGCGCCACCCGCGTCGCTCACACGCGCCCGCACACCCAGTACGTACCTGCAACCAGGAGAGACTTCAGAAACGTATGACGCAAACATTGTCTGTACCTGCTGTTTTTTCAGCTTGCAAGCTTGATCGACGCACCGCAAGAACTCGTGCGGCGCTTAGAAAAGCCCTGGCAGAAGAGATAGACGCTACCGGCGACCTTACCTCCGTGACCGTCACGGGCGTAACGGAGCGCGCCGGCCTCACGCGTCGCACTTTTTACTCCCACTACAAAGACATCCCTGACCTGGTGCTCCACATCGAAAAGGAAGCGCTGGCAGAGCTGCGACCTGCTGTTGAACAGCTTGCTCGCGTCAACCTTGTTGAGCTTAAGGAGGCAATCGACTCCTACAAGCCATGCCCTGGCGCAACAGAGATGCTTCGCAGCATTCGCAAACACGGCTTCTACCTGCGTCCCTTGCTGGGCAACGGTGGAGACCCTGCGTTCCAAGATAAACTAAAGCACCTGGTATACGAGGTTATCGCCCAGCGCGCCCTGCATGATCTTGACCCGCGCGCACTTGGTCCCTTCTTTGACTACTATCTGACCTTTGCAATTTCTGCCGAGGTCGGCGTCCTTATCCGCTGGTTAATCGGCGGCATGCGCGAGCGGAGAGGAAAACAATGATTAGTCCAAAGTTTGAGCTGGTAGAGAATGGTGCCGAGCTGGCACCAAACGTCCCACTTGACCTGTCTCAGGCCCACCTTATGCTGGGCATCGACGTTGGTTCCACAACCGTAAAGCTGTCCGTCATCGACGAGGACGGCACGCTGGTTTACGCAAACTACGAGCGTCACCACACCGACGTTCGCGCAACCGCGCGCTCCCTGTTTATTAAAGCTCAGAAGCATATTGGCGAGACACCCATGTACGCCGCAATCACCGGTTCCGGCGGAATGCTCTTGGCGCAATGGCTTGACCTGGAGTTTGTCCAGGAGGTTATCGCTTCTAAGCGCGCTGTTGAGACGCTGATCCCTCAGACCGACGTAGCCATTGAGCTGGGCGGCGAGGACGCAAAGATCATCTACTTTGACAACGGCATTGAGCAGCGCATGAATGGTACCTGCGCAGGTGGTACTGGTGCGTTTATCGACCAGATGGCGTCTCTCCTCAAGACCGACGCAACCGGCCTCAACGAGCTGGCAAAAGACGTCAAGCAGATCTACCCAATTGCATCTCGCTGCGGCGTTTTTGCTAAGTCCGACGTTCAGCCGCTGCTGTCTCTGGCTTGGCCTGTGGTCACCCTATCCGCGGCCACGTCGCGTTTCTCGGCGGCCCGCTGCAGTACCTCTCTGAACTGCGCCGTCGCTTCTACATCACGCTTAACCTGGACGACGAGCACATCGTCTTGCCAAAGAACGCTCACCTCTTTGTTGCAACGGGCGCTGCTCTGGCGGGCGAGTCCGACCGCCCAGTCACCTTTACGCAGATCATGGAGGCACTGGACAACCTCAAGGACATCCAGGGCTCCGAGGTTGCTCGTCTGGACCCACTCTTTGCAACTCAGCAGGACTTTGACAACTTCAAGGCCCGTCACGACCAGGAGGTAGTGCCAAAGGGCCAGCTGGCCAACTACCACGGTCGCGTGTTCATTGGCATCGACGCAGGTTCTACCACCATGAAGGCTGCTGTTGTTGGCGAGAAGGGCGAGCTTCTCTACACCTGGTACGACAATAACAACGGCGATATCCTGGGTACCGCTCGCAAGATCATGGACTCCATCTACGACGAGATGCCTTCCGACTGCATTATTGGCCACGTTACAACCACTGGTTATGGCGAGGGTATCCTGATTGAGGCTCTCCGCGCAGACTCGGGCGAGATTGAGACCGTCGCTCACCTGCGTGGCGCTAAGGCATTTGTCCCAGACGTTGATTTCATTCTTGATATTGGCGGCCAGGACATGAAGTGTCTGCAGGTCAAAGACGGCGTCATTGAGCACATCATGCTCAACGAGGCTTGCTCTGCAGGCTGCGGCTCCTTTATTGCGTCCTTTGCCGACTCCATGAAGATGGACGTCCGCGAGTTTGCAACCGCTGCAACCAAGGCAACACTCCCTGTTGACCTGGGATCCCGCTGTACCGTCTTCATGAACTCCCGCGTTAAACAGGCGCAGAAGGAGGGTGCAACCATCGGCGACGTTGCTGCTGGTCTTTCATACTCCGTCATCAAGAACGCCCTGTTCAAGGTCATTAAGCTCCGTGACTTCAGCGAGATTGGCGAGCACTGCATTGTTCAGGGTGGTACCTTCATGTCCGACGCAACGCTCCGTGCTTTTGAGCTGCTCACCGGCAGAGACGTTATCCGTCCTGACATTGCAGGCGTTATGGGTGCCTACGGCGCCGCTCTTCTCGCCCGCGACCGCGCAGGCATTGACGGCGTATCCACCCTGCTTGACCGCGAGTCCATCGACAACCTGCAGGTCAAGCTTACCAACACGCACTGCCGCATCTGCCCTAACAGCTGCATGCTTACCATCAACGACTTTGGTAGCGGCCACAGGTTTATCACCGGTAACCGTTGCGAGAAAGGCGCAGGTAAGAAGCGTGGTGCTAAGAAGAACGAAGCACCAAACGTCTTTGCGTTCAAGAACAAGCTGCTGTTTGATCGCGAGTCGCTTCCTGCAGACGAGGCTCCACGCGGCACTGTTGGCATTCCTCGCGCGCTGAACATGTACGAGAACTATCCGTTCTGGCACACGTTCTTCACTAAGCTGGGCTTCTCGGTCATTTTGTCCGACCAGACCACCGCAAAGACGTACGACGCAGGTATCGAATCCATGCCTTCTGAGTCCGCCTGCTATCCCGCGAAGCTTTCCCACGGCCACATCATGAATCTGCTGGCCAAGGACCCAGACTTCATTTGGATGCCGTGTATTCGTTGGGAGCGCAAGGAGGACGACTCCGCAACCAACCACTACAACTGCCCAATTGTCATGAGCTACCCTCAGGCGCTGGGCCTCAACGTGGACGAACTCTCCGATCCTTCCATCCAGTACATGGCTCCGTTCATTCCGTATGACAAGAAGAACGAGCTCAAGCGTCGTTTGTACGAGCTCATCAGCGAACAGCGCGAGAAGGACGCCCAGGTAGGTAAGGGTCGCTTCCGTGGCGAGCACATCACGCGCGCCGAAATTGACGCCGCTGTTGAGGCTGCATGGCAGGAAGATATCAACGTCAAGGACCAGATGCACCGCGCAGGTGATGAGGCTCTTGCGTGGATTGAGGAGCACGACGCTCACGGTATTGTTCTTGCAGGTCGCCCATACCACAACGACCCAGAGATTAACCACGCTATCCCTGAGTTGGTCTCTTCGTTTGGTTTTGCTGTTCTCACCGAGGATTCCATTGCTCATAAGATGATGCCTGAGCGCCCCATCCGTATTGTTGACCAGTGGATGTATCACTCGCGTCTGTACCGTGCGGCTCGCTTTGTTGCGTCCCGAAACGACCTGGACCTCATTCAGCTCTTCTCGTTTGGTTGCGGCCTTGACGCACTGACCACCGACCAGGTCCAGGAGATTCTTGAGGCTTCGGGCAAGATTTACACCATGCTCAAGGTTGACCAGGTTTCCAACTTGGGTGCTGCGCGAATTCGTATCCGCTCCCTGATGGCTGCCCTGAACGAGCAGCAGGCAGAGCTGGAGCGACTTGCAGCTGCCGGCCTGGTTACCGAAGCCGTTCCACAGGGCGTTCGCATGGCCGATGGTTCTCTGGAAAAGGCCAGAAGCGCTAGTTCTTCTCGCCGTGCGCCGGTGTACCGCGAGGCAGAATCCGCAGCTTACGAGAAGGTCCGCTACACCAAGGAGATGCAGGAAGCGGGCTACACCATCCTGGCTCCGCAGATGGCGCCAATCCACTTTGAGCTGGTAGAGGAGCTGCTGAAGGGTGCGGGCTACAACGTTGTGCTGCTGCCTTCGGTTGACCAGGGCGCCGTCGATATGGGCCTTCGCTACGTCAATAACGACATCTGCTACCCATCTATCCTGGTCACGGGCCAGATTATGGAGGCAGTGCTTTCGGGCAAGTACGACCTGACCAAGACCGCAGTTCTGATTTCGCAGACCGGCGGTGGCTGCCGTGCAACCAACTATATTGCGCTGATTCGTAAGGCACTCAAAGACGCAGGTCATCCAGAGATTCCGGTCATTTCCGTCTCCGCCGCTTCCGGCCTTGACGAGGACAACCCAGGATTCAAGCTGTTCAAGCCCGATTTGCTCATCAAGGCAGTTTACGCGCTCCTGTACGGCGACTTGATCATGCAGCTGCTGTATCGCGTTCGTCCCTACGAGGCCGTCAAGGGCTCGGCAAACGAGCTGTATGACCAGCTCATGGCCGATACGCGCTCCAAGATCAACGGAATTTCTCGCAAGGAATTCTACAAGCAATGCCAGCGTACCATTGAGCTGTTTGACAGCCTGCCCGTAGTCAATGACCGCCAGAAGCCACGCGTCGGCGTTGTCGGCGAGATTCTGGTTAAGTTCCACCCAACGGCCAACAATGAGCTGGTCAAGGTCATCGAGTCCGAAGGCTGCGAGGCCAACGTTCCGGGCCTGGTCGACTTCTTCCTGTTTGGCCTCTCCAACGCGATCAACACACACAAGGAGCTTGGTACTTCGTTCAAGAGCCGCATGACGCACATCGCGGGC
>JAHACE010000080.1 GCA_018376005.1 Atopobium sp.
CCAGCCAAGTCTCCAGCCCGTCATTGCCCATGGTTTGGAGAAACTATTTGTCACAATGCAGCGATCAGACAAATCTGGGTAGAGCTCAACAAAACGTGGAACGTCTTCAACATAGGCAAGCTCTCTATAAACGTCATCGCACATCACATAAAAGCCGTGTTCACGGGCAAGATTAGCTACCGCATCAAGTGACTCTTTTGTATAAACACATCCCGTAGGATTGTTAGGAGAAGTCAAAACAATAAGCTTTGTCTTGTCTGAAATTTTTGACTTGAGCTGCTCTGGATCAATCTGGAAATGATTGGTGCTGGTATCAAGCGGCACAACCACACCGCGATTAAGCTGACAGAGTGTTCTGTATACCAAATACGCTGGTTCAGGAATGATAACTTCATCTCCTGGATTCATGAGGGTCAGCATAGTTGCAGAAATGGCTTCCGCAGCTCCCACGGTAACTACAATGCCGTCTGGGCCTACCTTCATACCACGAGCAGACTCCCAGGCAGCATGTCTTCTCCCGGCTCTCCAATAGTTAAAGAAATACATCCTGGTGTTGCAGCAGCAAGTGCCGAGAAACGCCTGATACCAGAGGGTTTGAAAAGCTCTAGTGTTGTATTTCTTGATAGCGACATACAAACTCCTCAAAGTAATTTCAATCCATAATAGTTATTATTTAAATCATACGACACTTGATTGATACGAGGTTCGCATGAAAAGAGTTTTATCTCTTGGCCTTAAGTTTATTATTGGCCTTCTAAAAAGGGTTCTTGCACCACTTTTCAAATTTGTAGGCGGGCTTTTTGTTCTAGCTTTACTGGTTCTTGGTGGATATGCCCTCTACCTGCAGCTTAATTACTATCGCATTCCTGACAATACTCCCGTATCCAATCAAGGTGCTTCTCCTGAGGCTACAACTGTACAGGTAGGTCAAACCTACACAGCTTCGACCTACAACATTGGCTTTGGTGCTTACACCCCTGATTACACCTTCTTTATGGATGAAGGCATCATGCAGGATGGCACACGCACCGTGGGAACTCACGGACGCGCGGTAAGCAGAAACTCCGTTCTTTACACCACAAACGGTGCCCTGAACACCGTTTCTTCTCTGAATGGCGGTACAGCCCCTGACTTTATTCTTTTCCAAGAGATTGATACTTCATCTGACAGAAGTTGGCATGTGAATCAAGTTTCTGAAGCAGAGAGCCGCTTTGGATCCTACGCATCATATTTTGCGCAGAACTTCCACACCGCGTTTCTCGCCTATCCACTCACAGAGTTCCACGGAACCTCTAACTCTGGAATTCTTACGCTTTCAAACGTGCTTGCTTCAAGCGCAACTCGTCGTACCTACCCCATTGACGAGTCGTTCCCAACAAAATTCTTTGACCTAGATCGCTGCTTTATGATTACGCGCTATCCCACAAGCGATGGTCATGAGCTGGTACTTATTAACAGTCACATGTCTGCCTACGACAAAGGTGGCACCAGTCGCGCGCAGCAGCTTGCACTTCTAACCAAAATAATGTCTGAGGAGCGCGCTAAGGGTAATTACGTTATTGCGGGTGGCGACTGGAACCATGCCATTTCGGGCTCACTTACACTCTATCCTTCTGTTCAGCAGGTACCAGACTGGGTAGCAGAACTCAAAGATTCTGATTTGCCAGAAGGCTTTAGCGTTGTAGCTCCAGACAACCTCAACGCCGTTCCTACCTGCCGCGGAGATGATATTCCTTACGAGAAAGACAAGACGTACACCACCACAGTTGATGGCTGGATTGTCTCGGATAACGTTGTTGCAAGCGCCAGAAACATTGACACGCAATTTGCTTACTCGGACCACAACCCGGTTCTTCTGTCTTTCACTTTAAAGAGTAAAGAATAGAACAGAAGATAGTAATTTATATACACTATATGTGCGTGTTGTACCTATGATGCGCACATATTTATTGACTTTTCCGTCATCATCTTGTATAACATAGCTACAAGAAAGGCAGGTCATTATGGCAAAAGTAAGCACAAATATAAATTTGGATCCAACGCTTAAAAAGAATGCCCAGGAACTTCTTAGAGATTTAGGCATGGATCTTACTACTGCTATTACCATTTTTCTTCGTCAGACTGTTCGTGAGCAGGGAATCCCTTTTGAAATTAAGCGAGAAATTCCTAATGCTCAAACTATAGAGGCTCTTAATGAATATACCAACATGAAAGAGCATCCAGAAAATTACAAGCACTATGCCTCATTCTCCGACGCAATGTCGGAGGTCCTAGATGCTTGAAATCTTTTAGAACCGGTTCTCATTATGATCTCTTTTAAAACTAAAGAATAATTTCTGTTTTGTTGTAACCACAACAAAAGCCATATGGAACTCCTGTCACACTTTGGGTATAAAGTAAGCCATAGTAGACTTTCTAAATCCATCCGAGAGGAGCCCGTATGGCACAGGTTCTTGATTTAAGCAAATCCGTTTATGAGATTTGCACTAAGTATCCCGTTATTAAAGGCCTCATGGCAGAAAACGGCTTTGCCGAGATTACCGAGCCAGGCCGTCTGCAGACCATGGGACGCTTTATGACCATCCCTAAAGGCTGCGACCACAAAGGCGTTGACCTTGAGGAGCTCAAAGCAATCTTCCGCTCCCACGGCTTTACCATTCTTGGTGATGAGGAGCCTGCAGCAGTAGAAACTGCAGCTGGCGAGAACCCCGCGGAGGCAGAGGCAGAGAACGCACCTATCGCGCAGACTCCTGAGGAGCGCAAAGCTCTTATCGCCCAATATCTTGAGCGCCTCAACGACGGTGAGGACATCGAGGCTGTTCGCGAGGACTTTACCCGTAACTTCAAGGACGTTTCTGGCACAGAGATTTCCAACGCCGAGCAGGAGCTTATTGCTGGTGGCGTTCCTATGGAGAAGGTCCTGAAGCTCTGTGACGTTCACGCCGCTCTCTTTGAAGGCAAGGTTTCTTGCGCACCAACAGGTGCTGTTGAAGAGACTCCTGGCCATCCTGTTTGGACCATGCGCCAAGAGAACGACCGCATTCTTGCCTTTATCCATGACCGCGTTGCTCCAGATGTTAAGCGTGCTCGTACGCTTACCGAGTCTTCCAGCAACGAAGAGTGCGCTGGTGTTGCAGCAATTCTAAAAGCTGATATGGACGCCTTTGACGAGGTCTTTGTTCACTACAAGCGCAAGGAAGAGCTGCTCTTCCCTCATCTTGAGCGCCACGATATCACTGGACCTTCAAAGGTTATGTGGGGTAAGGACGACGAGGTAAGAAACGCTGTTAACGGTGCAGAGGCTCTGCTTGAGACTGCGTACGGCCAGTATGATGCAGGCCTTATGGCAGCCGTTGCTGACTATCTGGATGAGGCTATTGAGGGTGCTGAGTCCATGGCATCCAAGGAAGAAAACGTCCTCATTCCACTTTCCCTTGAGCACCTAACTGCTACTCAGTGGACCCAGATTGCTGCTGAAGAGAACGAGTTTGGCCACGCATTTGGCGTCAATCCTCCTTCATGGCACGCAGATCCTCTTGAGCTTGCAAACGACAAGCTTAAAGAGATGGAAGCCGCAGCCGCTATGGACGAGAATAACGCTGAAGCAGAAGAGGAAGCAATTTCTGCTGACGGTAAAGTCAAGCTCTCTACCGGTGAGTTCACCATTCCGCAGCTTGAGGCTGTCTTTGCAACTATTCCGCTCGACATTACCTTTGTCGACGCTGATGACAAGACACGTTACTTCAGCCACGGCGACACCCGTGCTTTCCCTCGTCCTAAGAGCTGCCTTGGCCGCGACGTATATGACTGCCATCCACCAAAGAGCCAGGAAGCTGTTCGTCGCATCCTCACCGAGTTCAGGAGCGGTCGTAGCGACTCCTCCGAGTTCTGGTTT
>JAHACE010000081.1 GCA_018376005.1 Atopobium sp.
AATGTCAGAAAGTAAATGCTGAAATCGCGCAGTGATTTCTTGACGTTACCAAGCGCGATTTTACTGTACATCAGCACCCTCTCCTCCCAGGAATGAAACAACGTCCATGATCTGGTCAAAGAACTGCTTACGGGGTTTCTCGCCACGAACAATCTCATTAAAGATGCGGCCATCCTTAATGAAAATGACGCGATGAGCATAAGAAGCTGCATATGAATCGTGAGTGACCATGGCAATGGTTGCACCATTACGATTGAGGTTCTCAAGGCTTTCGAGGAGTGTACGAGCGTTCTTTGAGTCAAGCGCACCGGTTGGCTCGTCTGCAAGAACCAGCGAAGGGTTGGTAACAATTGCTCGAGCTGCGGCAACGCGCTGACGCTGGCCGCCGGACATCTCGTAAGGGAACTTATCAAGTACCTCGGAAATCTGGAGCAGCTTGGCAACGTTTTCTACGCGCTCCAAAACTTCCTGCGCGCGAACGTGACCAATGGTTAGTGAGAGCGCGATATTCTCGCGAGCAGTAAGACTATCAAGCAGGTTTGCGTCCTGGAAAATGAAGCCCAGGCGGTCACGTCTAAAGGCAGAAAGCTCTGCTCCGCGCAGGCTGGAAAGCTCTTGGTCATCAATAAAGATGTGACCTGCAGATGCCTGGTCAATGGTAGAGATGCAGTTCAAAAGCGTGGTTTTACCAGAGCCGGAAGGTCCCATGATGGCAATGAACTCACCGCGAGCTACAGAAAGATTAATGCCGTCCAGTGCCTTAGTGATATTTCCGCGAGTTCCATAGTACTTCTCGAGGTTTTGACAAACCAAAACGGTGTGAGGGGTAAGTGCTGAAGATTGTCCAGCCACAACAGTTGGCTGAGTTGGAGTTACTTGAGTAGCTGCCATGTTGCGTCCTTTCATTGGGAGCGAGCAAGCATACGGGAGGGGCATGCTATGAAGTTGGTAATTAAAAGATTTGGGCAGCTTACCGCTAAAGAGTTATATCAAATTCTTTTTATAAGAGCAGAAACGTTTATTGTTGATCAGCAGATTATGTACAACGATCTTGATAACGTTGATCAAGTTTCTACCCATGTCTTTTATCAAGATACTGACTCGGTAGCTGCATATTTACGTATCATTGATGCAGGACAGTCATACAACTCCCCTCTTATTGGTCGCGTATGCGTCAGCAACAAAGGTGCCGGCATTGGCTCAAAGCTGCTGCACGATACCCTTGATTACCTGGCACAAGAAAGTAGTGCTTCCAAGGTGTTAGTTGAGTCGCAACTCAAAGCTCAGCCCTTCTACGAGTGCATATCGTCAAACGAGAAACACAATTAATATTGATGATGTTCACGTTTCAATTAGACCACTTAACACAACTGATTTGCGTACACTGCAGAAGCTTAGCGTAGAGACATTTGTAGACACTTTTATTGACTCAAATACAGCAGATGATTTAGCAAGTTGCATGGACTCGCTCTACAACACAGAAAAGCTTGCCCGTGAGCTTGCTGCTAAACACTCATATTTCTATTTTGTTGAAGTGGAAGGTCAAGTAGCTGGTTACCTGAAGCTCAATACGCGTTATGAGCAAACCGAGGGTCAGCGCGATGACTCACTTGAAATTGAACGCCTGTATATCCTTCCGCGTTACAAAGGCCTACACCTTGGATCAAAGCTCATGAAATTTGCCCTTGATTTAGCAAAAGAGAAGGGTAAGAAGCGCGTGTGGCTGGGTGTTTGGGAACACAATGAGCCTGCTAAAGCATTTTATTCACATTGGGGATTCAAGCGTTTTAGTCAGCATACCTTCCCAGTAGGAAGCGATCCTCAAACAGATGAATTGTGGGAACTTCTAATATAGATCCGTAAAGGACTGATTAAACGTAATAGAAAAGGTTGAACCTTTACCAATTGTACTACTGACAGCCAGCTTAAGGCCCATTTTCTTACAGAGCTCATAGCAGAGATAGAGACCCATACCGGTAGATTTGGCGTACTTGCGACCATTTTGGCCGGTAAATCCCTTATCAAAAATTCGAGAAAGATCCTCTTCAGGAATACCAATACCATTATCTTTAATGAAGAGAGTAGTTGAAGTAGTTCCCTCATGTGGCTCTGAGACAGAGGCAGAAATCCAAACGTTCTTCTCGCCAGGTGCAAGTTCTGGATTTGAATACTTTGCAGCGTTGATCAGGAGCTGTCGCAAAATAAACTCAAGCCACTTTGGGTCAGCCTTGACCACGTGGGCCAAGTCATCAAAATGCGGAGATACACCAGCGTCAATGAAGACGCGTGCGTTGTTTTTAAGAGCATCTTTTACGATGGACTGCAAGTTGACGTCTCGAATAGAAAAATCTCGATCTACAGATGCGCTGCGTGCATAAAAGAGCGCTTGCTCTACCAGAGTTTCAATCTTGGTAAGTTGCGTTTGCACGTCATCCATAGGTAGCGATGGATTATTCTGAGCAACCAAATGAGCAGCAGCAATAGGAGTCTTAATCTCATGCACCCACATCTCAATATACTCGCGATATTCCTTTGATCGCTTATGCTCATCAGCAAGCTGATCCATCATAGACTTGGACATACTAGAAAGTGCGTCCTTAAAAAGCTTCTCCTCCAGCGTTGAAGGCGTATCCAACATGGTAGGAACCAGATAGCTCTCTTTATCAGTTGCCGCCAAATTCTCAGCAAGCTGCTGGTAGAACCAACGACGATGAAAATAATCGGCTAGAAGAGCAGCCGCTCCCACTACCCATAAAACCAGAATACAGTAGGCAATAGCAAACGCGTTAAGTCCAACACCCTTAAGCATAAAGCCAATTAACGTGCTGCTAGCTGTAAGCGCAAGAAAGAAAATAGTTCGATTTTTTAGATACTTAAAAAACGTCATGACAGCCTACTCAATAACGTAGCCAAGTCCGCGGCGTGTCATCACAAAGTCCTCAACACCAATGCTTGCAAGAGTATTTCTGAGATGGCTAATGTTGACCGTCAACGTATTGTCATCAACAAACTCATCCGACTGCCACAGCTCTTCTTGAATACGCTGGCGAGAAACAACCGTTCCCACATTTTGCATCAAAAGTGAAAGTATCCTGAGCTCGTTTTTAGTCAGCTCAACACTCTTCTGATTTGCAGAGACCTTGCATGAAGAAGAATCAAGTGTCACACCTGCATGTGAAAGCTTTGTTCCTGTTGTGACATCGCTATTTGCACGCCTCAAAACCGAGGTTATGTGCATAAGCAAAATCTGAGTGTTATAGGGTTTGGCGATAAAATCGTCCGCTCCTAACGAGAGTACCATAAGCTCATCAAGGTCAGTGTTTCTGCTGGTAACTACAATGATAGGAACGTTAGAGAGCTGTCGTACTTCTCGACAAATCTGTTGTCCATCAATGCCAGGAAGGTTAAGGTCCAACAGCACCAAGTCTGGATGCGCAGCAACAATCTGTTGAGGTGCGGACTCAAAAGACGTGAGCGCCTGAGCCTCAAAGCCGTTTCTTTGCAGCAGGAGCACCAACTCTTGCTGAATCTGATGGTCATCCTCTACTACCAGGATTTTTGTCATATGTGCTCACCTCCTGCGGTGCTATGCAAGCCCCACAAAGCGTTGGGCGTTTTCCCACAGTATGGTATACGTCTTCTCTTTGGGGATATCAAGTCGCTGCCAACGAAGCTCCGCCAAGCGCTCAACGGTATGCACCACCATCGCTGGCGTGCACTCCCCTCCACGTAAAGGCTCTGGCGCCATGTAGGGGAAGTCCGTCTCTGAGAGCAGTTGCGCCTCTGGACAAGAAATCATTGCAGCTCGGATATCATCGGAGCGCTTAAACGTTGCTGCACCACCAAAGGCAACAAAGCAACCAAGGTCTGCAAAAGGCTTCATGACCTCTGGACCATCGGTATAACAGTGCAGGTCACAGCCAGCCTTAGGTACACCCAGACGATTCAAAATTTCAAACGCAAAATCATGTGCGTGCGTGTCATCAGCACCATCACGCAAATGCAGCTCAACGCGTTGATTGCGCTCATGTGCAATGGAGAGTTGACGTTCAAATACTTGGCGCTGGACCTCTTCTGGAACCTCGCAGTACGGTCCAAAATCAAGGCCAATCTCTCCCACACCAACACAAAGAGGGTGCTTAAGCAACTCAAACAAGCGCTGTTCAGCCTCATGATTATAGTCTGGTGCACTATAGGGATGCGCACCAACCACAAAATACGTGTGCTCAAACAAATACTCTGCAGGTAAATCACAGGGTACACAGAGATCTGCCTCAGCCAACTTTGTATAAGCAGCACGAGCCTGGCTCAGAGTATCCTCAAACCATGCAATAAAAGCGCTGGTATCTGCCCACTTACGAGGAAACTCCGTAGCAATGTCTACGGGCACAATAAGCATGCGCACGCCTGCCGCTGCTGCTCGTGCAAGAGACTCTGCAGCGCTGTGCTCGTGGAGGCTGCCCAAATGGCCATGGGTATCGGCAACAGGCGCCAAAACACGCGGCGTTGGGCGAGGCGTACCGTAAATATCATGGAACAGCTGACCGTCAGAAAATGAAAGTGCTTCCACTTCTTCTGCTGGTAGATGATGCTTTTTCTTACTCACTCAAAGGCTCCAAAGCAGCCGCAAGACAAATAAAGTCTTGGCTGGTCAAAACTTC
>JAHACE010000082.1 GCA_018376005.1 Atopobium sp.
GCAACAAGAACATCAACAGCAATCAGAGCACCAAGAATTCCCTTACCGTGGAATGGAATCTTATTTGTTCCATACTTAGCAGCATAGCTAAGCTTGATGGGGCTCTCCCAAGACTCATATGCCTTATTAAAATCTTCTGGATGTGATGAAGCATACTTACCAATTTGTTTCATGGTAACAGTAGTATTTACCGCTCCAGATTCTCCAGCCTTATCAAAGATTAGCCTCATTGCCATGATATCAATCTTATTTGACAGTGAACTGCCAGGGTAGAAAGGCTGCTGGCTTTCTGAAAGGTCTTGAACCTTTGTAAGACAATAATCAGACTTCTCCATACCAAGGAAGTTTGTACTAACCGTCTTATTCAAGCTAATGTACTTTGAATCAGAAAGGTGCATAAGAGTTGCTGTCAGAGCGTCTCCCTTAATTAGCTCACCGTTGTAAAGCATAGAAAGAACTGCCGGATGATCATCAGATGGAACATCTCTGTAGTAAAGGTCATTAAACTGAGGGGTCATAACCTTTTTGTATTTAATACGCAGCAAGATTGCTGCTACAACGGTAATAGCTGCAAGTACTAATGGTGCATAAAGAATAAGAGCTACCTGAGTTTTTGCAATATCACGCTTGTGATTTGCTTCATCCGCCCACGCTTGTTCCTCAGACAAGATGCTACTCAGCTTATTCTGCTGAATAGGAGCTAGCCCAGAAACCCAATCGGTTGGAAATGTAATGCGAGCTTCCGCAAACTCATCAGTTCCCACGCCAGGGACTTTGTAGACGACCGCATTATTGGTAATTTCTACATTTGCGTCCAGTGGACCATGTCCCCAGGCACGAACAGTATCGCCAGCAACTATAGATTGTCCTGAAGGAACAGGAAGATGGATAGTAGCCGTTACATTACGAGACTCTGAATCCCAACCATCAGATACAAACTTCCAGTACAGTTCTGCAGTATCCGACCAGTTTGTTACAACATTAGTAATGTCATACTCAATAGTTATATGTGCTGACTCATCATCATGCGCTGAATAAATCTTTAGGTTCAGCATATTATTTGATAGAGTTGGAACATAATACTCATCTGAGCTGGAATTATTTCCACCAGTGTCTTTACTATAAATCTGACGCGTTCCTTGCCTATCCTGAACGGTAACTGAAGTAATGTTTACTTCAACGTTCTGTCCATTGTATTTATTCTTTCCAACTGGAAGATTCCAATAGACACCATGAAAACTACCATTGAAATAGAATGTACGAGTTTCTACGACATGCAACGTTCCGTCCTTTTGAACCGTCGCATCAATATTTACCGTATCTATTGAAAGGTCACGTGCAAATGCTTTGGCTGGTGCAATTAGAAACGCAACAGCCAAAAGCATTACGCAAAGCGCAATCCTTACGAACTGGCTCTTTTTAGAAGAGCGAAGCGAAACTTTATACATGAAAACTCCTTTATGTTACTTTCGCAACTCTTCCTAAAAGGATACCACGTACTAATTAATCTGCTGGTGAATATGAGTTATCCAATTCAAACAAAGCAGGTGGCAGTCCTTTATCCCACTCCTCTCCTACTTCCTCAGAAAGCAAATACTCATCAGTTTCTATAAAAGGAAGGCTAGCAATTCTTTTATTTCTTGATGTTTCGAGATTGCATACAAGCGAGCTTGGGCCGCTGAAGTCTAGAAGGCATCCGTAACAAATTCTCATGTCCTGAAATAACTTTTCTCCGCATCTGGGGCAAATTTTGACGGAGTAGTTTTCTATAGCCATAGCGACTCCTTCTTTCAACATTGCTTTCCTCGGTACTTATTTCTTGAATTAGCACTTTCTGTCCCACTTCAAACCATGGGAAATCATCAACTGATGGTCTTTCAAATGTGCAATAGGCACCCACGCAGCTATGAATTTGCTTAGGCTGTACTTGTCTCCGAATTTTTAAAATTTCTCCGTGATCATCTGCAAATGCAATATCAATCGGATACGTCATTCCAAAAGTATGAACTGAAGAGCACCTCAGAAGTAATACTGGAGGAGCTGTTATCTCGGTACCCAAAAGCCCAACGAACTTTTCGAAGCCCCCTTGTAACAATTCAAAAATCTGTTCAGAATTAGGGACTTCTTCTATCGACACTTGTACGTTCATTTTCAAATCACAACTCCCGACTTATAAGGACTAACAACAATTGAGGTTGTATGGGTAAGACATAAAGGAGACTCTAGTGACACTAAAGGGAGACGCAGGGTATGTGGCCAAGGCTTGTACTTAAGAGTTACTTGGTATTTAGGAAAAATAGAGACCATGTTCCCAATCCCCTCGCTTTCTCCCTCCAATGAGACAACAATGTCGCAATTGTCATCGCAATTAAGAGCAGTTCTTATTCTTTGAGCTAGGTTTTCTGGAGCATCTTCATTTGCAGAGTGACTAGAAGAAATTCCATGAGCAATAATTTGATTAACTGCAACACGGTCAAACTTTGAGCACATATCTGCAAACTTAAATAAATTGATTGCAATTAAAGCTACTACCAATACAACCGGAAGAACCAATGCAGTCTCAACAAACATCTGCCCTTTCTGACAACAAAGAAATTTCAATTTTCTCATGTGCCACCAAACACTTTCTTAACATCAATTTCTAAAGGAATCTCAATATCAAGTATTAGGTATTTTCTGAACTAGTTCACGAATCGTTGATTCTTTCTCAAAGCCAGCTTGTTTCAAAACACTTTCTGTATTAACAAGAACAGGCTTCATTTGTCTTAAATCACTTGGCTCTAATCCAGCGTCAATAACTATTTGTTTCAAAGCACTCTGTAATTTGGAGCCGACACTTCCACCTGTTATTCCGTCAACGTTATCAAGAAATTCCGACAGCTTAGAAGACCAAGAAGTTACACCATCCCCATATGAGATTAAAAGAGATCCCCACAAGCTCATTACCTTATCTATGGTCTGTCCAATAAACCCTCCCCTCCTTTCAACCTGATCAAAAAAGCTTGAAAGAACGTTGTTTGTAGAAGAGCTGTCTGGAGCAAGCGTTGCTCCGGATATTGCATATCCTTCTGGGAGAAAAACTGACTGCTCAAGTGTTCCTAAACTTCCTTGAAATTCTGGAGATGAACCTCCTCTTCTCACAAATGAAATACATCCCCAAGCTCCTGGAGGACATAATCTGGGCCTAGCAACCTTTAGGGCATCAAGTGCTTTTTGAAATATTCCAGTTGATTTATCTGCAGCTTCAGACAACTTTTTTCGCAAATCTTTTATTTGCTGACGTGATGATTCATAAACTTCAGACTCTTCGACTACGATTTTCCAGTAATACTCAAACCCGTTATCAATATTTGTCGAAGCAGAAGCCACTCTTCCCACATCGCTGCTCGTAAAATGACAATGTTGACACTCATGAACCGCTCCAGAAATTTTCATAGGTGCAAGGCCAAATAGGCTTTAGATACAGGTCTGTTTTCTTTGTCTCTTCTAAATTATGTGGTAATCGAGGCAAATTCATTTCAACCTCACCATCAGCTGTTTCTTTATAAAATCCTTTAGAAAGTTCCGTAAACGCAAAGTTGTAAAACGCTTTTCGTATAGCAGAATCACGTAATTCTTCTGCAGTGCTTCCATTGACAATTTCTTGATCATATCGAGCTCTGTAATATGCTCTAGCTCGCTTTAAAGCGATACCGAAAGTCCAAGAAGTTGGCGACGGGATAGATGGATTTATATCCCCAGAAAGACCAGCGAGATGCTCTGCTCTTTCACGCATAGAATACGGACCTCCACCGCAGTCTGCCTCCCACGCCCTCTTTTTAGATGTCTCTGCTTTACTTTGTAACTCTTCAATCTGTTTTGCTATCTGCTGTAATAGCTCGCTCTGTTCTTTTAATTCATCTGACGAAACGTCGCTATTTAAATGTCCAAAATCAGATTGTGACTGAGCGGGAAATAAAAGAGCTGATCCCACGAAGTTACCCGCATCAGTAGAGTTCTTTTGTATACAAGAGCTCGCCGCCATTGCTGCAAAAACTGGAAGCATTTTTTCAGTTTCCTCTAAGCCTTCACAAGCTGAAGTAGCAAATTTTTTACGCGCTTCAAGTGTCTTAAAACCTGCATCACACAATTTAGAACCCGCTGAAGCTAAACCTGGAACACATGAAGCAACCAATCCGGCTCCAACACATAACAATCCTGATAACCCAAGACTCAAAATGCTTGCATCAATTACCTGCGCAATAGTTGTGTATTTAGCTACGACATTTTCTCCTGCCATAGAAGCCGCATCTGCTATTGACTGAGTTTTGTATGCTCTCGATGAAACCCAAGCGACCGATACCAGTGCGAATACAAGCGCTAGACATACTAAAAGCGCACTTGCAAAAGCGATTGACGTAATACCGCCTTTATCGTCTATAAACATGGAAAGTCCAAGCTTTATTCTCTTATGTTTATCCTTTCCAAAAGGCAATCCAATCCGCATAAGAACCCTCAATCCAATCTGGATACGTACTAGCAGATAAACTTGAATGCAAGACAATCCCTTGGTTATCCGTCTGACCTGCAAGGAATAAACACCAGCCTATTGGCGGCATCGCTGCCACATGACCCGTAATTTCAATCAAGACATCGTTTTCTTTTTTATCAATAGAGATATTCCAGTCCTCATCTCCACCCTTATGAAATAGAGGTATCTCTGGTATAGCCTTAAGTCTGCGTTTGATATAGGACTCTATTAACTCAGTGTCAGAAGACGTTGTTGCTACTCTTAATCCTTCTGCACAGGCTCCATCCATAACTGTCTTTGTATAGAGAATGCAAACAGGTTCTACAAGCAATGCAATAATCATCAGAATAACGGGAAATAAAAGTGCTGCTTCTACTGACGCTTGACCAGCATTCTGTTTAAAACGAGAAAACATCTTTGGCTAAATCTAAAAGAGAGTCATGCATAGTATGTGAAGCAGCTTGAGTAGCCAGTTGAACAACTGCTCCATTTTGCACAAAGTGATATATCACACCAAGAGACGTAATGACAATTAAGCACGAAAATAAAACTAGAGCATATTCAAGCGTTGCTTGTCCTTGTGTATTCTTAACACCTAGTTTGATTGCTCTAATAGATTCTTCGCATCTTGAGTGGATATGTGACATGTTGAGACCCTCCTTATCTCTCCTTGATCAGAAACAGTCACAAGTTCTGACCAATTTCCACCATTAACTAAACAGCCCCATACATTGCCGGCTATGTCTAAATATCCGGAATAAACAAGCACACAATCAGCTCTTTGCTGATAGCCCTCTAAAATACTCTGGGCTTCGTTTTGAATAGTTTCTTTACTATCTCTTTGCACGGAATTCTGTTTAAACAAATCTTCTGCTGCTGCATATGAGACTGGCTGTTCATTGGCTTTTTTGTCGTCTCTATTTTCATGAGTCTGCACATAGTCTGAGCTCGTATTTGATGAATGGTCCTGTTTTCTTGGTAATACGAGAAGTGCAGCAAATAGCAAACATACAGTGACAATAATGAACACAGAATAAGCAGCAGTGCTCTTTCTGCTCATAGAGAATTAATTCCCGATGTAATTGCTTCCCAAAGCTCAGAAATTTTACCTTTAAAAGCAATGATTGCGACAATCGCAATAACTACAAGTACGCCAACTAAAATTGCATACTCTGTAGTTCCCTGTCCAGATTCATCCTCTTTTAAGCCTTGTAGATACCTAAAAAATTGATAGAAGAACATCATCGGCTTTCCTTTCTCTTAAGAAGAAAATGCAGGTCCAAGCAAGGGACCTAAAATTGCAAGTAACATTGCTGGAACAATCAGCGTTCCTAGAGGGATGAGCATTTTAATTGGGATCTTTTCAATTTCCGTTTCTAACAGCGAACGCTGCTCATCGCGAAGAACTGAAGCTTGTCTATCTAATATTTCTGCAAGAGGAGTTCCAAAAGTAAGCGCTTCATTCACAACAGTCGCAAAGCTTTTAAGCGATGGAACTCCTACTTTTGCCGCCATCTGATTGAGTGCTTCTTCGCGAGTAGTAGCACCAAGCTTCCAAGTCATATGAGCATTTGAAAGCTCTCTCGATAATTCTCCAGATTCTCGCAAACAATACAGATCAAGCGCTGAATCAAAAGATAGCCCTGATGACAGCCCAAGAATCAAAATGTCAATCATTTCTGGCATCTCACGTAGGCATGATTTTCTTGTAAACTCAGACTTTGCCCGGAGGCTCATTCTCTTGTGACTTTTTATGCCTCTTATAATTTGCTGATAATAGCTATGGACATCAAAATGATTCAAATTGACGGGAACAACTAGGGCGAGAATACCTATGCATGTTGCAAATAATACGGAGCATAGTAAATCCATCACTTCATTACTCCTTTCATAATGCTTCGAATAATCAAAAGAGCAACGCAATCCATGACCATTGCAATTGATGTGCATATAACGCCCGATGGCGTAAATAAACCCTTTTGAAAGTCCGGCGATAGAAGCGACAAGACAATCAATAAAACAACTGGGAGAAGACATACAATTCGAGCAGATAATCTAACTTGAGCAGTCTTTGTTGCTATGAGCCTTTGATTCTTCTCTTGTAATTCAACTAACTCGGCAGTTTTCTGTAAAAGACTCTTAAGCGGAGACCCTGTTCTATGTGAAATTACTAAGGCGCTAGCCAGCAAATTAACACCTGGAGCATCCAACCTTTCTGCCAAGTCCATCATATGGGCAATTTCTAAAGCAGTCTGATGCTTAGCGTGTTCATAGAGAAAATAAGGTCCTAGAAATAACAAGAGAAGACCGCAAAACAGTCCAATTACAGACTCAAATAAAATGCCAAACAGAATTGATGCAGCTATATCACTAATAAAAAACAGTACGAAGGCATCACTGACTAAGGTGATTCCATATTTGTAAAGAAAGCGATTACGTAGCTGTATTGATACATAAGAAAAAGGCTCCCATTTGAGTAGGTGCTGCACAAAAATACTATTGCGCGCAAAATGAAAAAGCTGAATCACATAACCTGTTATTCGTGCACTTATTTGAGAGGCAGTTTTTTCTTCACCGTTACATATAAAAAAATAAATAATTACTCCAAAAGCACCTCCTGTGATCGTGGAAGTAATGACATCCATGAAGTAACCTCCTTTTTATTGAGTAATCCATCTTTTATGGCGCGATTGATAAAAGAAGGGATTTTTACAAAAAGCCAACTTCTTTTCTGTACGTCAAACGACACCACCTCTTGTACTTCGATTGATCCTGACGAAGACAAAGAAATTTCTGAAACGCTGGTTACATATCGCTTTCCATCGGGAAATCTTTGAGACATAACTATCAAATCAAGTGCAGTTGCTATCTGCTGTTCTATAATTTCTGCAGGTAAGTCCATGCCAAAACGAGCCATTAACACCAGTCGTAATATTGCCTCTTGAGCAGTTCCAGCATGCAGCGTGGTCAGAGAACCATCGTGACCTGTATTCATAGCCTGCAACATATCAATGCACTCTTCACCTCTTACCTCTCCTACTACAATGCGATCTGGCCTCATTCGAAGCGCATTTCTCACCAATGATCTAATGGTTATTTCTCCTGTTCCTTCTATCGAAGCAGGACGAGCCTCTAGCCTGACAACATTTGGATGTGAATCAAACTTAAGTTCCGCTGAGTCTTCAATAGTGACAATTCTTTCAGACTTTGAAATTTCACATGAAAGTGCATTTAAAAGCGTAGTTTTGCCAGATCCCGTTCCTCCAACAACCGCGATTCCCTGTCTGCATTTCACAGCCCAAGACAAAAATCTTGCAAGCCATTGAGGCAGTGATTTCATTTCCACTAGTCGGTCCAAAGAAGTAATTTTTCCGGTAAATCTTCGAATAGTTACTGAAGTGCCGTTCACTGCAACAGGACTTGCAACCGCATTGACACGGTCCCCATTCTCAAGACGAGCATCAACAATAGGACTTACTCTATCCAGTCTTCTTCCTAATGGAGACAAAATGCGATCCATAACAATCAAAATCTGCTCTTCTGAGTCAAAGACCGTTTTTGATTCAAAGAGCTCGCCGTTTTTCTCGTAAAACAAATTGTTGCAGCCGTTAATCATGATTTCAGTAACATCTTTATCATTCAGTAGTGGCTGAATTGGACCAAGACCACACACCTCATTAATTACTTGCTCAATTATTTCTTCATAGTTAACTGAACTAAAAAGCTCATCCTTCTCTTCATTAACAATTGCTTCACAGGTAACTCTTAATTCATCTCTTACTCGATCAATATCACTGCCTGTAATGAGAGAAGAAACTGTAGAAAGTCCTAATCGAGAAACAAGTTTTTCTTTTAACTTCTTTCTAGCCTTCTGAAACAGTTCTTTTTGAAGTTGTGAGTCATTCTCTTCTTGTGCCTCAATTTGCTTTACAACGCGTTCAAAGACAAGCATTAACTCACTTCCTTCTTCCTGTTAAACAAACTAAATGGCTTTTTCTCAGGAGTTGCTTGCAGGGCAATTTGAGCCTCGCGCAGTTGTGGAAGAATACCCAACTCGTTAAGAAAATGCGCAAGAACAAAAGAAACCGACTGTGCAAATGAAGTTTCTTCTTGCAACAACACAGAAAGCTTTCCTTGCTGAATAAGCTCTTGAAATCCTGGTCCGCCTTCAAAAATCCTAAACATCTTTGCTGCTTCAAGACCAACCTCTGCTTTTCCAATAGAAAAGTCCTGTTTAACCCTTGGATTTGCTTTGTTTTCAAGTCGGATAATGCGAGTTCTTGCCACTCCAAGACGCACTGCAAGTCCACTTACTTTTGCTAAAGAGTTAATGCACGTAAGAGGGTTCTCTGAAACAATAACCAGCCTATCTGCGCATTGTGCTGCCTGAGCATAGCAATCTGTTGATGCCGTCGTAGTGTCTACGAGCACCAAATCAACCAAACCAGAAACAGCTTGAAGAAAATGACTCACGCAAGGAAATAGAAGCTCTGCCATTTCAGGTTTTACACAAGGACCAAAAAGATACAAATTTTTATGGATACAAGTTGCCTTTTCTAGAAGGCCCTCTTTTTCTGAAGGTACATCAGCAACAAGATCAGAGAAGTCTTTTGGCTGCCTAATTCCAAGCTTCTCAAAAGCATTTCCATAAGACAGGTCAAAATCAACTAACGCAACCTTCAAGCCCCAAGAAGAAGCAAGCAGTGCCATTGAAGAAACAAGCGTGGTCTTTCCCACTCCTCCTCTTCCTGAAGTGAACGTCAGAATCGGAGCTTTTAAAGTCTTATCAAGAGGAATAAGGGATTGTAGATAGGTATTTAGCTCTTGGATACTGGCAACATAATCTGAAGCTTCTGGTAAAGGCTGAGAAAGCCTGTCAGCCCCATCGCGGCTGCTAAATTTATATCCGAAACATCGGAGCCGGTATTACCAATTAAGACTGAATAATCCTGAGGAGTTGAACGAGCAACAATTGATCTAAGAGATGCTGCCGAATCTGTAAACTCACACCTATTACTGATACCTAAGTACGTAAGAATGGCTCCAATCTCAACGCGTGCGTCAAGACCTACGTATGAGATCCACTTTTCTAACATCACGCTTCACCTCCTGGATTAGTAGACGAATCTGCTTGTGACGCACTGTTGCTGTTTTGGTCGGCTGTTGGAGAAACAGGGTTCTCTGGCTGCATATCTTCACTTGCAGATGATGGGCTTGATTGATTTGTTGTGTCAGATAAATCTTTTGGGTTTTCTTCTTCAACGTAAGAATTGTTGTGTAGTAAGTCCTGAGCATTAATCTTTGATCCCGGAAGAGTAAAGCGGAGTGTTCCCCGAGCATATGCAGAAAGCACAGCAGGAACCTGTTCAGGAGTTAATCCAAGCGTTACAGAAGAAGAGGTGTAAAGAGTACCCTCGGTATCATCTGACAATACCACAATATCCGAGGCAATACAGGTAATAAGAGAATCGGTGACCTCATACGCTGCAAGTTTTGTACCAGCACTAAGCCTCTCAGCTAATCCGTACTTCTCGCCATGAGAAATAGTGAGACCAACAAGATTTTCTGGAATAGAAATCTGAGAGGCGACTGATCGCAGATGAAGAGAAACAACAGGCATGCCAACTCCAATAACAGATGAAACCGTTCGACCCATAACACTTTCTGGATTAGTAATTGCACCCTCAGGAATCAGATCAGAAATCCAGCTTTTTACCTGTGTATTAGAAGATGAGAGAGTTTCTCCGGGCTCTATTTGTTTTGTGGCCACCAAAATTGAAGTAAGTTCTCCGCCGTATTTTTGTATTGCTTCTGCTCGTGATTTCTCTGCATCTGCACGAACACTTTGTACATATGCAAAGAAACAAAAACTGGCCAAAAGTGCGCTTAACACAGAAATTAAAATTCTTGTTTTCTTAGTCACTGTTTGTCCTCCCTCCATTTGCGATACAATGTATCCACAGGCAGCAACGACGCAATGAAAAATAGGTAATTTAAATTTTTATCTAATTTGATATATAAAAATTTTTAGAAAATCATAGCTGCTACATTTTTCAGAAATTGTAATGATTGATTTTCTGAGTGATTTCATTGACATATAAAACGAGGGCTGACCCTCCCCATTACTGGGCGGGACCAACCCTCGTTAGTCGCAATATAGCATATTTCCTGCTAGTTTAGCGAAAAACACCCTAGACAAGCCAGGGTGCTTAGAGGATTTACGCTGTTAAAGCTTAAAGCACAACATCAGGGTCAAGCGATTGCTGACTTTCTCGCATTTCTTTTGCCACTGAGCAGCTTCAGAGATGTGTGGGAATATCTTCTGCAATCCCCTCTCATGGCCCACAATAGGCAAGCTTCTGAGTCCCGGCTCGTCCACAATAACACCAGCGTCAGGAAGCGCTACCATACGGCGAGCAACCGTTGTATGACGTCCCGCCTTATCAGACTCTCGAACTTCTCCCGTTTCAAGTGCTTCGTGTCCCAGAAGCGCGTTAAGAAGCGTAGATTTACCTGCACCCGATTCGCCAAGCACAATGGCCACGGAGCCGTAAGGAACAAGACTGCAAACAGCATCGATTCCCCACGCAGCTCCAAGCTTTTGAGCAGTCTGGGCAAGATCAGCAAGTGCATCGGTTTTCTCGCCCTCAAGCTTTGAAGCTGTGGCAACAATCTTTACCGTAGAGCCAAGAGCTGCGGTAACAGAAGAAATCTCTTGAGCCAAAAGCTCTGGTCCCGCTACATCTGACTTAGTAAGCACCACGGCACAGGCTGCACCACAATCTTTAGAAATAACCGCCGAGCGCACAATACGATCAGCCGAGATAGCCTCGCCATCCAAAGCCTGTACCACAAGCACAAGATCAACGTTTGCGGCCAAAGTCTGCTTTTGACCACGAGCTCCGCCCTTCCAGCGAGCAATATCGGTCTCTCGCGGCAGAATGGCCTCGATGATGCCCATATCGTGCGAGTCCGGAATGCGCGCGCATACCCAGTCTCCAACGGCCACCGTGGAGTTCTGGCCCTTAGTCACGCGCGCGGCAAACTCAGCGCGAAACACCCCCTGCTCCGAAACAACCGCAGGAAATCCCCTATCCAAGCGGACCACGCAGGCCATAGTCATCGTCTGGCGAGAAACCCCTTGAGCTTCAAGCTCAGATACGACGTTTGCGTAAGCCTGCGTCTGAGCCGACGATGGAGTCAGTTGTTCAAACGCTGGAACATCCAGCAATGAAGAAAGGGCCGGCAGTGACCCTTGAGTCCTGCCGGCTCCTAGTTTCTTGGAACTTTTTGTACGCTTAGCGGACAAGAGTGCTCCCTACCTTATGCTTTGTTTTTCTGCACAGAACGCATAACAGCCTTGTACAGCTCCATCAGAGGAATAATAGATGCAGCTAAAAGCATTGCCATGGTGTACTCTTCAAAACCAATCTCAGCAAAGCCAAACGCCTGAGAAAGTGGTGTCTCAATTACCACAAAGGTGAGAATCAAAGACATAACAAAAGAACCCCACAGCCAAATGTTTTGGCTGGTTAGCTTAAAGATAGAACCACGCAGAGAACGCATGTTAAAGGAGTGGAACATCTCAACCATAGAAAGCGTCAAGAATGCCATGGTCATACCCTCAACGCCAGCCTCTGGGTTAGTAATAACCTGTGAGATATCAAAG